>JASGCR010000019.1 GCA_030054015.1 Candidatus Symbiobacter sp.
GCTGCTTCGCAGCTAAGCGTCGCTATCCCCCCCTTCTAAAGAAGGGGGGGTAAATAACTTTTCGACTTGTTCAGACCCTCCTAAAGAAGGGGGGTCATAAAGCGGAAATCATTTGGAAACCGAGTATAACCAACATATTGCCCCAACCCCGCCAAGGAAAGCTATGATTTTTTTTGACAAAAAATTCTAGCTGTTCTACCCCCCCTTCATTAAGGAAACTCCGAGCAAGTGCGGCAACATGCCGCTTGTCACAGAGGCGGCACAGCAACAGAATAATGCAGCGAAACGAAAAAATATGTATAACCGAGGTCAGAATTTAACTGACTCTTGGTGGAAACGGCGTTAATTATCTGCTAAACCAGTTTCAGCGGTTAGAGGGGATATGAGGGGATTAAAAATGGGTACAAGTCGGATGGGCGGTATTTTGAAAATTTTGACCCGGTGCCAACACAGCGACCTGGCCATGAGGGGGGGGCGGGTGCGGAGCCTTCTCAGCCAAGGCCTGAGAATGGCTCTGGCGATGGCGACCCTTTGGTCCAGCCAAATGACGAAGGCGGCCTTTGCCGCCGCCGCGCCAACCGATCAAAATGGCGTGATTGGCATCGCCGAACCCTGGCAAATGGGGATGCAGGGGGCGTTTTCGCCGATGCGTGAACGTTTGATGGATTTTCACACGCTGTTATTGGTCGTCATCGTCCTGATCGTGATTTTGGTGATGTGCTTGATGGCCTATATCATGTATCGCTTCCGCGAGAAAGCCAACCCCACCCCGTCGCATCTGACCCATAACACCAAATTGGAAGTGGCCTGGACTTTGTTGCCGGCCTTGATCTTGGTGGTCATTGCCATTCCGTCCTTGCATTTGCTGTATTATCTGGATCGGGTACCCAGTTCCGGCATGACGATCAAGGTCTCGGCCCATCAATGGTATTGGAGTTACGAATATCCCGATGATGCGGTGAAATTTGATTCGCAATTTGCCGAGGGGCAAGAACCCCGCCAATTGGCGGTGGATAATGCCCTGGTCTTGCCGCTCAATACCAATGTGCGGGTGTTGGTCTCGTCGACCGATGTGATTCATTCCTGGTTTATCCCCAGCCTGGGCGTGCAAATTTATGCCACGCCGGGGCGCACCAATGAAACCTGGGTACGGCTGAATCAAGAGGGTACCTTTTACGGTCAATGCAATCAAATTTGCGGGGTGAATCACGGGTTTATGCCGATCAAAGTGATCGGCCTGAGCCAAGACAAATACGCCGCCTGGCTAAGCCAAGCCAAAACCAAATTCGCCAGCCTGGATGCCCCCACCCCGGTGGCGGCAAATCCTGCCAAATTGGTGGCGGTGGCGACCGGGATCATCGACCAAGCGGCGACGGCAACAAGTGAGAATAAAGCCGGCGTGGTCATGCGCTGATCCCCCATCTGATCCCAACTTAATTCATCCATCATTATAACAGAGGCAAGACGATGAGCGTCACCAAATCCCCCACACACAAATCTGGCGACACCCATGGGCATGGGCATGGGCATGGGCATGATCACGACCATGGTCATACCCCAACCGGCTGGCGGCGTTGGCTTTATTCCACCAATCACAAAGACATTGGCACGCTTTATTTGATCTTTTCGATCGTTGCCGGTTTGATTGGGGCGGCTTTGTCGGGCCTCATGCGGGCGCAATTGCAACATCCGGGCGGCACGATTTTGGGCGGAGATTGGCAGCTTTACAACACCATCATCACCGCGCATGGCCTGATTATGGTGTTCTTTTTCGTCATGCCGGCCTTGATTGGGGGGTTTGGCAATTGGTTTGTGCCGCTCATGATCGGGGCGCCGGATATGGCCTTTCCGCGCATGAACAATATTAGTTTTTGGCTGATTATCCCGTCTTTTTTATTGTTGGGCGCATCGGGCTTGGTGGCGGGTGGGGCGGGGGTCGGTTGGACGGTCTATCCGCCTTTGTCGGGGCCGGTGGGACAGCCAGGCCCCGCCGTCGATATGGCGATTTTATCGCTGCATCTGGCGGGGGCATCGTCAATTATGGGGGCGATTAACTTTATCACCACGATTTTGAACATGCGGGCGCCGGGCATGACCATGCACAAAATGCCGCTTTTTGCCTGGGCGATTTTGGTGACGGCGTTTTTGCTGTTGCTGTCTTTGCCGGTTTTGGCGGGGGCGATTACCATGTTGCTCACCGACCGCAATTTTGGCACGAGTTTCTTTGACCCGGCGGGGGGTGGCGATCCGGTGCTGTTTCTGCATCTGTTTTGGTTCTTTGGTCACCCCGAAGTCTACATCATGATTTTGCCCGCCTTTGGCATTATCAGCCACATCATCTCGACTTTTTCGCGCAAGCCGATTTTTGGCTATCTCGGCATGGCCTATGCCATGGTGGCGATTGGCGTGATTGGCTTTGTCGTGTGGGCGCATCACATGTATGTGGTTGGGCTTAACGTCAATACCCGCGCCTATTTCACGGTGGCGACGATGGTGATCGCGGTGCCGACCGGGATTAAAATTTTCTCGTGGTTGGCGACCATGTGGGGCGGCGCGATTCGGTTCGAGGTGCCGATGATGTGGGCCTTAGGTTTCATCTTTCTCTTTACGGTGGGCGGCGTGACCGGCGTGGTGCTGTCCAATGCCGGGATGGATGTGGCCTTGCATAATACATATTATGTGATCGGCCATTTCCATTACGTGCTGTCTTTGGGGGCGGTGTTTGCCATTTTTGCCGGATTTTATTATTGGATCGGCAAAATGTCGGGCCGGCAATATCCCAATGGCCTCGCCAAATTGCAGTTTTGGATGACGTTTATCGGCGTGAATTTGACCTTCTTCCCCATGCATTTTCTGGGCTTGGCGGGGATGCCGCGGCGGATTCCCGATTATCCCGACAGCTATGCCGGTTGGAACTTTGTCGCGTCGATTGGGTCTTATATTTCCTTGGCCTCGGCGGTGTTGTTTGTGGTGATCGTGATCATTACCATGCGCCGCAAACCGACTTTGCCCGACAATCAATGGGGCAGTGGCGCGACCACTTTGGAATGGACGGTGGCCTCGCCGCCGCCCTTCCATACGTTTGAGCAATTGCCGAAAATTCACTAAGAGCCTGATTCAAAATTGAGTAGAAAGTTATGAGGCGTAATAATGCGTCTTTCCCCGCCGCCGCATTTATGCGGCGAGTCGGGGAATCCATCTGCTCGAAATGTCTATTTCGAGCAAAAAATGTGATTTTTGACGCGCAGACGCGCGTCAAAGCTGGATCACCCGACTCGCCTCGTAAACGAGGCGGCGGGTGAAGACGCAAATACTCAACTTCTGATAATTTTGGATCGGACTCTTAACCCTGTAACTCTAAGCCGAGAAAGGTTGCGAAATTGGAGAACAGCCCCGCCCTTACCCTGAAAATTTACCCAGGCGGCGACCCTCATGCGGTTGCCGTCGCGGGGGGGTTCAGCCAGGCGGCGAGCGGCGGCAGCGTGTCGGATTATTTCCAACTGTTAAAACCGCGGGTGATGAGTCTGGTGGTGTTTACCGGCCTGGCCGGGATGGTGATTGCGCCGGGCGGGATTGATTTTGCTCTGACGGGCGGGATCGCCCATGGCCTAAACCATAGCCTGAACCAAGGATTAAGCCAGGGCTTATCCCAGGGACTAAGCCAGGGCTTAAATCCGATCCTGGCCTTTACCGCCTTATTGTGCATTGCGGTGGGATCGGGCGCGGCGGGTGCGATCAATATGTGGTATGACCGCGATATTGATAAATTAATGGCACGTACCCAAGACCGCCCCTTACCGGCTGGCCGCCTGGCGGCGGGGGAGGCTTTGGGATTCGGGGTCACTTTGGCGGTGTTTGCCGTCTTGGTGATGGGTTTGGCGGTGAATTTGGTGGCGGCGGGATTATTGGCGGCGGCGATTTTATTTTATGTCTTTGTCTATACCATCGGCTTGAAACGCCGCACCCCGCAAAATATCGTGATTGGCGGCGCGGCGGGGGCCTTTCCCCCGGTGATCGGCTGGGCGGCGGTGACGGGGGGGGTCGGGTTATGGCCTCTGCTTCTGTTTTTATTGATATTTTTATGGACACCGCCGCATTTTTGGGCTTTGTCTTTGTACCGCACCGAGGATTATCGGCGGGCGGGCATTCCGATGTTGCCGGTGATTGCCGGCCCCCTGGTCACCAAACGCCATATTTTGGGTTACAGTATTGTGTTGGTGATCCTAAGTCTGTTGCCTTATGTTTTAGGCTTGGCGGGCAAGGGATATGGCGTGGTGGCGGGCGGCTTGGGGGCGATATTTTTGCTGGGGGCGGCCAGGCTGTGGGCGACCGAGAATGAAGCCAAAACCCTCGGCTATGCCAAATCTTTGTTTGCTTTTTCGATTTTATATTTGTTTGTGCTGATGACTGCGATTATGGTCGATGCCGTATAAGAGCCTGATTCAAAATTAAGGGTGATATTATGAATTTACGTTGCGTCTTACCCCGCCGCCTCGTTTACGAGGCGAGTCGGGGTATCCAGCCTGCTCGAAATGTCTATTTCGAGCAAAAAATATCGATTTTTGACGCGCCGACGCGCGTCAAAGCTGGATCACCCGACTCGCTTGCTAACGCAAGCGGCGGGTGAAGACGCACTTGTTCAACCTTTGATAATTTTGGATCAGCCTCTAAAGGATGAAGATGGTGAAAATTTCTGCCCCCCCCAAATCCCCGCTTGCAATGGATCAACCAGGGTTTGACCAAGCCGCCTGGCAACGCCGCCAACGCCAGCGCAATCTGGCTTTGTTTTGGGTGTTGCTGGGATTGGTTGGATTGTTTTTTGCCATTTCCGTCGTGCAATTTGCGCGGCGCGGGCATTTATAAAGAAAATTCTGGCGGGGGTTGAGCGGCGAAATTGTGGGGACAGATAGGATGGATAAATTGACGCAGGTGCCAGAGATACCGCCGCCGCCGCCCGGCGATGCCCGGCGCAAAAATCAAAAACTGACCTTGCTGCTGGGTCTGTCGCTGGTGGCGGTCATGCTGGGCTTAAGTTTCGCCTCCAGCCCGTTTTATCGCTATTTTTGTCGCGTCACCGGTTTTGCCGGGACACCGTTGCGTGCGTCGGATTTGGCATCCGCCACGCCCGCCGAGCGGGCTTTGGCCGAGGCCGCGGCCGCCCGCAACCTGGTCATACGCTTTAATGGCAATGTCGAGCCGGATTTGGATTGGCGGTTTCAACCCACCGCCAATGAAACGAAAATCAAAGTGGGCGAAAATGCCATGGCCTATTTCGAGGCCGAAAATCTCACCGACCAGCCGATCACTGGCATTGCCACCTTTAATGTGACCCCGTATAAAGCCGCCCCCTATGTCGTTAAAATTGCCTGTTTTTGTTTTACCCAGCAAACTTTGGCCCCGCATGTGAAAATCTCGATGCCGATTCTGTATTATATCGACCCCAAGATTAACCAAGACCGCACGTTGGACGATGTCACCAACATCACCCTTTCTTACAGTTTTTTCCGCGCCAGCGAACAGGCCCCGCCTAAATTTCGTAAAATTTAACCCCTCCCCTCACCCGCATCATCACGCCATGTCGTCGTGATGCGAAACTTAAGCCCAAAGGATTTTGACCATGTCATCGCCCACGCCCCCAAAAACAGCTCCTGCCGCATCGGCGCCTGGGAGTGTCACCCATCCCTATCATTTGGTCGATCCCAGCCCGTGGCCGATTTTGACCGCCTTTTCGTGCGGGGCTTTGGCGGTCGGGGCGATTTTATCCATGCACGGCCAGGGGCCCTATTTGCTCGCGGTTGGTTTCTTGATGGTGCTGGCCTGTATGTTTGTGTGGTTCCGCGATGTCGTGCGTGAAGGCAAAGCCCATCACAATATCGTGGTGAAAATTGGTTTGCGCTATGGCATGTCGCTGTTTATTGCCTCCGAAGTTTTGTTTTTTGCCGCGTTTTTCTGGGCGTTTTTTGATGTGTCGCTTTATCCCCGGGCCGGCATTAACCACATCTGGCCGCCTGCGAATATCAAACCCTTTGACCCGTTCCATTTGCCCTATTTGAACACGTTGGTGCTGCTCTTGTCGGGGACGACTGTGACCTGGGCGCATCACGCCCTTCTCCACAATGAACGCCGCAACGCGTTGATTGGGTTGGGGATCACGGTGTTGTTGGGGCTGATTTTTACCTCGTTGCAGGCCTTTGAATATGCCCATGCGGCGTTTGGGTTTAAGGACGGGATTTATGCCTCGACCTTTTATCTCGCCACCGGTTTTCATGGCTTTCACGTGATCGTCGGGACGATTTTCCTGGCCGTGTGTTGGTTCCGCTTGAGCAAAGGCAATTTGACCAAGGAACATCATGTCGGGTTTGAATCCGCCGCCTGGTATTGGCATTTCGTCGATGTGGTGTGGCTGTTTTTGTTCATTTGCGTTTATTGGTGGGGCGGCAGTGGTCCTCATGGCTAAACCAGGTACGCGTTTCACGGGGACAGCATCATCGCGGCGGCGAATGGCGTCGGGTTTGGTGCTGTCCTTATTTATTTTCCTGGTTTTGCTGGGGTTGGGAAGCTGGCAAGTATACCGCTTGCAGGCGAAACTTGAGCTGATCGCCGAACGCGATGCGATGATGCAATCCCCCCCCATCACCATCGCCACCCCCGCCGACCTGGCGCATATGCAGCGCGATGGGGAGGGGAAATTACGTGCCGCCCAGCCGGTGAAATTGATCGGGCGGGTTCTGCCGGGGTACGCCTTTTTCCTCGGCAATAAATTTGCCGGCGAGGCATCGGGTTTCGATGTGTTGGTGCCAGTAATATTAGAACCAGAAAAATTAGAACCAGTACAATTAAAACCAGGACAGTTAAAACCAGAAAAATTAAACGCGGCGACATTGGGGGATGATGGGGAAAATGCCGCGTCACATGTGATCTTGGTCGATATGGGCTTTATCGCCTGGCCGAAAACCGGCAATTATAACCCGATGAGTTTGTACCGCCCGCCCGCCGATCAAACCGCGCCGCGCGCCTGGGAGGGTTGGGTGGTGTTGCCGAACCCGCCTGGCCGATTCACGCCCATGGCGAAACCGTCGCAATATTTGTGGTATAGTGCCGATTTATCCGATATGGCGGCAAAAAACCCAGAACTTAAAACCCTTAACCGCGAATTTTTGCTAAAATTAAGGCCAGGGGCAGGAAATGAGTCGGGAAATGAGACCGGAGACGGGGCGATGGCGGCGAAGCCAGAGGACGCAGCCACCCCCCGCCCGCAAAATTTGCCAGAATTAAAAAACCCACATTTGGGTTATGCCGTCACCTGGTTTGGTTTGGCGGTGATTTGGGGGCTGTTTTGTGTCGCCTTGGGCCGCCAAAGCTGGCGTTCCCCCAATTGAGGCAAGAGTCCCGCTTGGGCGGTTTCGTCCAGGCCGCGCCAGGCGGCAATTTCATCGCGGCTGCGGTGGCATCCGCGGCAAAAACCGTCCGGCTCGATCGCGCACACATCGATACAGGGCGAGCCGCGCGGCAGGCTGCGCAACAAAGCCAAATAATATAAAGACCGCATCCTGGCCTCGGCGGGCAGACTGATGTGATAGCCCTCATCGCCGCCGCTCAGTCGCGGCATGGTCTCGCCTGGAGCATCCCCTGGAGCGTACCCTGGGGTGTCCCCTGGAGCGTACCCTGGGGTGTCCCTTGGAGCGTCCCCTGCGGTATTCGCGGTACCCTCGCCACTAACGGCCAGGATTTTTTGCCGCAAGCGGTAAACATGGCTGGCGACGGTGTGGCTGTCGGCATCCGGATGATATTGCCACAAATCTTGCAAAATTTGCCGCCGCGTGACGCAAATTTCCCTTGCATGATCCAGCAAATAATCCAGCAATTCGGATTCTTTATGGGTCAATTGCACGGATGCGATGCCGCCGATATATCGACGCAAAATGCGGTGCCGCGGATCAAATATAAGCTTCCCCAAAATGCGGAGCAAAGGCTTGGATTCAGCGGATGCCAAGGCCGTCATCAACTGATTTTTTTCCAAGGGCAGGCTTAACATCTCGAAATCAGCTTGAAAATCCGGGGGCATATGTTGCGCCTGTGGCATCAAGCCATAAACCACCAGATTGGGACAAACCCCACAGATCACATTTAATTTGGCGGCCATATTTGCATCAGGAACCACCCCCAACAAGACCGCGCGACGATTTTGCTCCATTTGCGCCAGGGCCAGGATAAATTGGCTGAGATGGGCAAGGATGATGGGCTGATACGGGGCGGTCAACTGGCGGGCTAAAATTTGCGCCATCGCCGGATTTTCCGCCACCAGCCAGATCGACGGGTTGGACGGGTTGGACGGGTTGGACGGGTTGGACTCATCGGGCGGGACGACCGCCACTGGCCCCATCATGATGCCCCCAATTGGGATGCTGGGGCGGTGGCAAATGCTGGCCGCTCGCCAAAAATGGCGGTGCCAATGCGGATGGCGGTGGCCCCAAATTGGATGGCGGCGGCGAAATCATGGCTCATGCCCATGGATAATTTTGGCAAATAGTGGCGTTTGGCGATCTCGGCGACCAGGGCAAAATGCAGTTCGGGCGGGTCGGCGGCGGGGGGGACGCACATGAGACCAATCACCGGCAATTGCCATTCGGCGCGGCATTTTTCGATAAAAACATCGGCGGCGGCGGGGAAGATGCCGGATTTTTGCGGTTCTTCGCCGGAATTAATTTGGATATAGAGATCGGGGAGGGCAACGCCTTGGTCGCGGATTTTGACCAATTCCAGGGCGAGATTTTCCCGATCCAGCGCATGGATGGCGTCGAAAAATTGCGCGGCCTGGCGGGCTTTGTTGGTTTGCAAAGCCCCGACCAGATGCAGTTTTAACGGCGGGTTCGTGACTTCATCGCGCGACGGGCGAAGGGAAGAAAATTTCGCCACCGCTTCCTGGACGCGGTTTTCGCCGAAACTATGGTGGCCAGCCGCCCTTGCCGCCGCAACCCGGTCAAAAGGGTGAAATTTGCTGACGGCAATCAGCTCAATGCTCGCCGCATCACGCCCCGATTCCGCCGCAATTTTTTCAATTTGGCGGTGGATTGTCGCGAGGTTTTCAGCAATTTCAGTCGCCGCAATTTCCATGTTTTACCCCAATTTCTCGGCCTCATCATAACAGAGATGGTCTATGAACCCTAGGCAAAATAAGGGCCAAAGCGAGAATTTATTGCGACATTAAACGGAGTTTTATAAGAAAGATTAATACATAAATTTTCAATTTGAAAGTTTATTTTTAAAAGCACCCCGCATCGAGTTGACAAGAATAAAAACTTAATGACAAACTTCATCCTCTGAATATTTTCCGCTCTCAAAGTCACAGAAAGGTTCCATTATGGTTGAATATTTGCGCTCAGGCCGCCCGGCAATGCCCGAAAAAGTCCGCAACTCCGCCAGTGCGGGGTACCAAGTTAATTGGATGAAGAAAAATTGGCCGGACGTGATGGGACAAACGCCGAATGATGCCGATAATTCAGATGCGTCGGACATGTCTTATTTCCATGGTTCCACGAATGAGGCAGCATTCAATCAATATGCCGCATCGGGGCAAATGTTTAATGACGGAAATCAACCCACTGACCCTATGGATATGTCGGTCGTTGATGCCATCAATAAAGAGGCTGTTATTAAGGCCTCATCGAATGCCTCTTAGGCCAATTTACGTAATGTTCGCAACAACAACCCGTTTAATATTGTCAACACCAAAATCAAATGGTTAGGCATGTCCGAGAATCAAACTGACGACAATTTTGTCCAGTTTAATTCACCTCAGGCGGGTTTGCTCGCTGCGGCAAAGAATCTCTATAACTATCAGATGGGTGGGATTAATAGAAACACGCCTGCAACCACCATTGCGGAGATAATTACCCGCCAAGCCGATCCTGCCCATAATGATACCCAAAAATATATTGACACTGTGGTAGATAGATATAACAAGGCGATGAATCCTTTTGGCGACCCTTCTTACGTTAAGATTGATTCTAATACACCGCTTTTCGGAACGAATGCATCACCGAACGGCCCAAATAGCAATGTCATGTCCAATCAAAGCATGGCCGCACTTATGGAAGCCATGATAAATTTTGAAGGTGGCGGCAGCGGGGATTATTTCACGCCCAACATGACCAGCGATGCCATTCAAGCCGCCAAAGAATATGTAAGTGCGAATTCATTGAAAAATTATAAGGTGCCGTTAGTTGACGCGCCGAATAATTACCCCCCAAGTACCGCAGAATTAACGGGACAGGTCGGAACGAACTTGACATCGCCGCAATCTCTGGGTAAAAAAAATCCATTAGATGACGATCCGTATTTATTCCTTCGAAATCTATACTCACGATTTCTCTCGCCCTAATTAAATGCGTGTCACCATGCCCAAAATACCCAATCCATTTAATTATTTTTTGCGTCTTCGGTTTTTTACGCAATTCGGATTAATTGGCTTAATTTTGGGCATGGTAATATTTGGTGTTTCAAATTTTGAATTTTCTAGGCCTCATCCAAATCAAGAGAATAATGAAATCATTCGTGAATTTATAGGTAAAAAGATACTTTTTATTTTAAGTGATCTTGAAACTGAAGACTACGAATCTTTTGAATCGAGGATAAATTATTTATTACAAGATAAAACTGTAAGCAAAGATATAAATAAGGAAATAATGGATAGGGTTTTTTACTATCTTGTATCATACCCCGACATTGATATGAGGGCAATTGATTATATATTAAGTCATGGCCAAGATATTAATGCACCTGACCCAAATAATCGGTCAACCATCCTTAGGCGTATATTGAAGAAACCAGATTTAAAAATATTGTCTTATTTTATAGATCATGGTTTAGATGCAAATTCGATTGTATACTTAGAGAACAATGACACAGGCTTGATGTACGTTGCACTAAATCGAATGAATATTGATTATAGTTTAAGTGCCGCAGAATTATTACTGAAACATGGGGCGAATATTAACCTTATTGATAATAGAGGTTATTCCGCATTAATGCATGCTGTTTGTATTCATTCCCGAACTTACAGTTATGACAATCCTAAATTTGTCGATTCCACCAATAAAATGGTCGAATTTCTGATCCAAAACGGGGCGGATGTAAATTTTGATGCCAGAAATGGCGATACGGCCTTGTCTTTGGCCGAGAAAAACCATTTCGATGAAGCCGCCGCCATGATCAAAGCGGCGGGGGCGAAACAATAATTCTTTGAAACGTGGCAAAACCAGGCTTTGCGGCATCTGCGTGATCATCGCCATTATCGCTGTAAAACAGATAAAAAATCGGCTAAAAGGGGGGTGACAAACACCGCGCCGCAACCCCAACGCCCCCATCAAAGGAATCCGACCTATGGCTGCCTATCAATATATTTATGTCATGAAAGGCCTGTCCAAAACCTATGCTGGCGGCAAGAAAATCATCGAAAATGTCTGGCTCAGTTTTTTGCCGGGGGCGAAAATTGGCGTGATTGGCCCGAACGGAGCCGGTAAATCAACCCTCATGAAGATCATGGCCGGCCTGGACAAAGATTTCGCCGGCGAGGCCTGGGCCGCCGATGGCGTCAAAGTCGGATACTTACCCCAAGAACCCGCCCTCGACCCGACCAAAAATGTCGGCGAAAACATCCGCCTCGGCCTCGCCCCCATCACCGATCTGCTCGCGCGGTTCGAAGAAGTGAGTGCCAAATTCGCCGAGCCCATGGAAGACGATGCCATGAACGCCTTGATTGAAGAACAGGGCGAATTGCAAACCAAAATCGACGCGGTGGATGGCTGGGAATTGGATCGCCGCATTGACATTGCGATGGATGCTTTGCGCTGTCCCCCCGCCGAGGCGCGGGTCGATAAACTCTCGGGCGGGGAACGCCGCCGCGTGGCCTTGTGCCGCTTGTTGCTCGAAAAACCCGACATGTTGTTATTGGACGAGCCAACCAACCATTTGGATGCCGAATCGGTGGCCTGGCTCGAGCGGTTTTTGCATGATTATCCCGGCACCGTGGTGGCCGTCACCCATGACCGTTATTTCCTCGACGAAGTCGCCGAATGGATTTTAGAGGTTGATCGCGGCAAAGGTTTGCCCTTTGAAGGCAATTATTCGTCGTGGCTGGCCGACAAAGAAAAACGCCTCGCCCTCGAAGGCAAACAGGAACAGGCGCGGCAAAAATCCCTGGCCGAGGAATTGGAATGGGTACGCGCCAGCCCCAAAGCCCGCCAATCCAAATCCAAAGCCCGCATCGCCTCGTATGAATCCCTGTTGGCGGCATCGAAAGAAAAAGCCCCCGACACCGTGCAAATCGTCATACCGCCCGGCCCGCGTTTGGGCAATTTGGTGATCGAAGCCGATCATTTGTCCAAGGGATTTGCCGAAAAATTATTGATCGATGATGTGTCGTTCAGTTTGCCCCCTGGCGGCATTGTTGGCGTCATCGGCCCCAATGGCGCGGGGAAAACCACATTGTTCCGTATGATTACGGGACAGGAACAGCCAGACGGAGGAAAATTCCGGGTCGGAGATACGGTGTCGCTTGGCTATGTTGATCAATCACGCGATGCGTTGGAGGCCGCCAAAACCGTGTTTGAAGAAATCACCGGCGGAGCCGAGGAAATCGATCTCGGTCGCCGCAAAATGAACAGCCGCGCCTATTGCGCTTTGTTCAATTTCCGCGGCCCAGATCAACAGAAAAAAGTCGGATCATTATCCGGCGGCGAACGCAACCGCGTTCATTTGGCGAAAATGTTGAAATCCGGCGCAAATGTGTTGTTATTGGACGAACCCACCAATGATTTGGATGTCGATACCTTACGCGCGTTGGAGGAGGCTTTGTTGGATTTCCCCGGCTGTGCCGTGGTGATT
The DNA here is from genome assembly GCA_030054015.1 of Candidatus Symbiobacter sp. Lineage (GTDB taxonomy): Bacteria > Pseudomonadota > Alphaproteobacteria > Elsterales > Elsteraceae > JASGCR01. The sequence continues at coordinate 12,886 of JASGCR010000019.1, forward strand.
TCGCATGATCGTTGGTTTTTAGACCGCATCGCCACCCACATGCTGGCGTTCGAGGGCGATTCGCAGGTGGTGTGGTTCGAGGGCAATTACGCCGCGTACGAAGAAGACCGCAAACGGCGATTGGGCACTGACGCGGCGCAACCACACCGGATAAAGTTTAAACCGTTGACCAGGTGAGGGGGGGCGCAGGGTTTAAGCTCAGGGTTTAAAAAGTGCCGTCATTCTGAGCCGCGTAGCGGTTGCGCCGCCGCGCCCGCCGCGTAAGAAGCTGATTCAAAATTATAAACCATATTATGGGTTTTAAGTGGCATTTGATCCCCCGACCAATGTCTTATGACTATGGCGGGTGAAGACGCGCTTTTTCAACCTTTGGTAGTTTTAGCACAGGCTGTTAGGGAAGGTTAGAACAAGTCCCAAAAACAAGAAAATCGCATTTGCGAGCGGTTGCATCGCAACCGCGAAGCAATCCAGTAACATCCTGAAATTGCTCGATTTTTTTGGATATGCGATGCAGCTTCCTGCTTCGCCTTCGGCTCGCAGCTAAAGGCCTCGCTCGCAAACGCGCGGTTCTTTTGGCAAAAAAGTGACTTAATCTGACCTTCCCTAAACCAGCATCGCTTGTATAAGCTGAACAAAAAACGACGCCGTGACTATCCACGGCGTGAAGCGAAGCATATTAGCTACGATAACTTATTTTTTATTTAACTGATCTTTTAAAATTTTGGGCATTAATTGACTATGTCTCAAATTAATTTGAATTTTTTGTGATCTAATTAATAATACAGGCAAAGCAAGTGAAAGCAATAATGAAAAGACTGATAGTACAACAAAAATGCTAGATATATATTCATTTTTATTTATGAAATGAGAAGGCAATATAACAATAAAAACGGACATTATCAGCGTAATAATGTATAGGTAAAGCAAAAATTTAATTTTAGAGAAAAGAGATTCAAATTGAAGTTTTGCTCGATCAATTTTTTCCCACGTTCTATTGGAATTAAGAATTTGATTGAGTAAAAGTGGTATTAATATTACCACTAAAGTCACAAGTATGGAAATTATGGTTACTATTACCTCAATTAATTTTAAAATACCCTCATAATCAGGAGTAATGAATATTCCCATAAAAATAGATATGGATAAAGAAATGCTCCAAAAGAAAAAATATTTAAAATTAATTTTTGAAACCATGAATATCATCGTTTAATTTTGGAAATAGGTCATTAAATGAAACTTTAGAATCAGAAAGTAATGGTATATTTCGCCGCCTTTCACAAGATGAATACTCCTGTTGATCAGTAATTTGATTGATTTCGTCTCTGCTTAACTCTGAGTAAAATATTTTCATTTCTTGCCAAACTTCTGATTCGGATATAAAACCACGTTTCAGATTAAATTCTACCTCTTTATTTAGAAACGTATCAGACAATGTAATTGTAAAACCATCTCTTAAAATAATACGATAATTAATAGTACCATCCGGATTTTCTTTAACTATTTCTTGGGCAACCACACTTGACTCTTCGTGAATAGATGCGATCGTATTGTTAGCAAAGTCAAATTTAACCCGAAATTGTGTTTTGGCATTTTCAATTAAGAACGGCGATTTAAAATGTGAAAAAAGAATATTATTAAACTTTGAACTTGCTTGTTTAATAATGTTTGCAAATCCTGTACTTTGTAGTGTAAAATTTCTATCTAAAGAATCGGATCCCTTGATATTTAAGTCTATATATTTTACACCTACGCTACGAATCCTGTTATATATCTCTACATTCGGAAGTCTATAAATATTGAATCTAGTAAAGTGTAAACTAAAATTTGCTTTTTTAAAGATTTCCTTTAAAAAATAGGTAAGCCTGCTTGCTGATTGCCCAGCATTCAACACAATAATATTATTGTCCTTAATAAGTGCAAAAAAATCAGTATCTAAAATTTCCTGGTCGTCTTCGGTAAAAATTGACAAAATTTCAGCGTTTTCTTTACCCTCCATTTTGAAAAAAGGAATTGGTTTCCCTTTTTCGTGCTGACCACATCGAATTGCGAACCCAAATTCTTTCAAATCGTGCGAACTCAGTCCACATATCGGATTACCGTTCTTTAGTTTAACGTCCCTATCTTCAACTTTTGTAAAAATTGACCATGCTTTGCGCGTAATGAGCTCGAGGTTATTTTCCTCGCCTTGCCATTCAACTTGAAAATATATCAAGGGCTTTTTTATCGTATCAGCCATAATTATTATCCTTGATGAAGATTAAATACGCTGTATTTTCATAAGAAAGACTGTGCTTGTCAACAAAAAAGTATGATTTGTCACGAGCAAAACGATCTGTCCGCTTTTAGAGCACGTAAACTGTCCGCTTTTG
>JASGCR010000268.1 GCA_030054015.1 Candidatus Symbiobacter sp.
CCGATTTATGCCGCTTCGCGGCAAAAATCTGCGGGTAATGACGCTCCCTTTTTTGGGCATAATACTCCTGGGGGCTTTCCCCCGACCGATTTATGCCGCTTCGCGGCAAAAATCTGCGGGTAATGACGCTCCCTTTTTTGGGCATAATACTCCTGGGGTAATGGGGGCGGGCAACCCGCGCCTGCCTGTTGTAATGAGCGGCAAAATAGTAGATAAGGGGGATGGGAAGTTGGTGGTCGGACGATGCCCTCGCCAACCCGGTCAGATTCGAAAGAAAGCAGCCGTAACGAGTAAGCCTTGGGTCGATTGCCAATTTCCCACCTGAATTCAGGTTTTGCCCGCCCCGTTCGCACGGGATCACGTCACACCGAGCCTCACGAACGAGTTTCGCTTCGGTGTTAAACAAGGCGTCAAATGATGATGGATGATGCCCCGCCTTCTCAGCCTCTCCCCGTTTTGGCGTCACCGCCTGCGGCCGCCGTGCCGCCTTTGTCCGCAACGCCGACACCGTATTTGGTGTTGGCGCGGAAATACCGCCCGCTTGGCTTTGAGCAGCTAATAGGGCAAGAGGTGCTGGTGCGTACCCTCACCAATGCGATTGCGCAGAACCGGATTGCCCATGCTTTTATTTTGACCGGTGTGCGCGGGGTGGGCAAAACCACCACGGCGCGGATCATGGCGCGGGCGTTTAATTGCGTGGGGTTGGATGGCACGGGCGGCCCGACCATTACCCCCTGTTTGCAGTGCAGTGCCTGTGTCTCGATCCTGAATGACCGCAATGTCGATGTGATTGAGATGGATGCGGCCAGCCATACCGGTGTCGATGACATACGCGATATTTTGGAATCGTCGCGTTATAAACCGGTCAGTGTGCGTTATAAAGTCTATATCATCGACGAAGTGCATATGCTGTCGCGCAATGCCTTTAACGCCTTGCTGAAAACGCTTGAGGAACCGCCCGAACACACCAAATTCATCTTTGCCACCACCGAAATCCGCAAAGTGCCGGTGACGATTCTGTCGCGTTGTCAAAGATTTGATCTTAGGCGGGTCGAAGGGCCGATCTTGGCCGACCATTTCAACCGCTTGGCCGGATTGGAACATGTTGGTTTGGATGCCGAGGCCGCGACATTATTGGCGCGGGCGGCGGATGGCTCGGTGCGCGATGGGCTGTCTTTGCTCGACCAGTCCATTTCGCTGGCCTTTGTTGGGCAGAAAGACGGCAATTCTGGTGTCCCTGGCGACGCTGGCGAGGCTGGCACCCCCCCTGCCCCCCCCCCTGGCCACCCATCCGAGTCCGCCGCGATCCTTGTCACGGCGGATTTGGTGCGCACCATGTTGGGGCTGGCGGATCGCGGGCAATTGGTTGATTTATTTGCGACCGTGATGGGCGGCGACATCCAGGCGGCTTTGGCACTTTATGACCAATTGTACCAGGCCGGGGCGGATCCGTTGCAAACCGGCCAGGATTTATTGGCTTTTTGCCATTTGGCGACCCGTTACAAATTCGTCACTCTGGCCGAGGCCGAACTGGACCAAGAATCACGGCGGGCGCGGCAAATAGGCCAGGATTTGACGGTACCCATTTTGACCCGCGCCTGGCAAATTTTGTTAAAAGGGGTGAGCGAAATCGCCGCCAGCAGCGACAGCCGCGCCGCCCTGGAAATGGTGTTGATTCGACTGGCCTTTGTTGCCGATTTGCCCTCGCCCGCCGAATTGATCAAACGTTTGACCGATGCCCCTGGTCAGACCCCTGGCCAAACTGCTGGTCAAAACTATGGCCAAAACCCAGAAATTCCCCAAAAACCGACGGCGGCGGGGTGGTCGCCCCCGACCGCATCGGCTTCGCCCCCACCGCCTGATCTGCCGCCGCCCGTGGCACCGTCGGAGATGCGCCAGGCGGGCGCGATGGGCTCTCCCACCAATTTCACCCAATTTATCGAGATGTTTCATCAACATGGCGAGCTGATTCTCTACAACCAATTGCGCAATTTTTGTAAATTAAGGGCAATTGGCGAAAATCAGATTGAACTGGACGCTGCGCCGAGCCTGGCCAAAGATTTTACCCTCCAAATCAACAAAAAATTACAGCAATGGACGGGGCGGGCTTGGCAGGTAACGATCAACATAGATGCCGGTTTCTCGCCGTCAAATGGGGCGGCATTACCACCATCAAATGGGGCGGTCGCAAGCGGATATAATAACGGAAATAATCACGGATATAATAACGGATATAACCAGGCGGCGGCGCGTCCCGCTTCGCCGCCCAATCGTGATCTGCCAGGCAAGCCGGGTCTGAATGGTCACGCGCTCCGGGACGAGGAGGCCGCGTCCCGCCTCACCCCCGAAAATCTCAGAATGACCGACGAGTTGCGCGCCGCCATTCCCGGCGGGGCGGATATTATTGCGGTTGACATGATTGACCCAATGACGGCACCCTTGGCAGGCGATTCTGACCTGCGGGATGAGCCAACCAAGCCTTCGGACGACGCGACGCATTTATCGCCCGAATTTATGCCCGAACCCGACGATGCCCTGGTCGAAACCGACCTTGACCCATGACATGAGGATAAAATGAAAAATTTGAACCAGATGATGAAGCAAGCCCAAGAGATGCAAACCCGCATGGCCGAGATGCAAACGCGGCTTGAATCCGTCGCCATTGAAGGCGTGTCCGGGGCCGGCATGGTCAAAGTCACGCTCAATGGCAAAGGCGACATGCGCGGCGTCGCCATCGATCCCAAATTGTTCGACCCAGCCGAGCGCGAAATGCTCGAAGATTTGATCGTCGCGGCCCATAACGACGCCAAATCCCGCATCGAAGACCACATGCAGCAAGAAATGAGTAACCTAACCGGTGGCTTGAAATTGCCGCCCGGCCTGAAATTGCCGTTTTAAGCGGCATAAAGAGCGGCATAAAGAGCGGCAAAAAAAGGGAGCGTCATTACCCGCAGATTTTTGCCGCGAAGCGGCATAAATCGGTCGGGTAATCCCCCAGGAGTATTATTCCTTAAAACTCCTGGGGGATTACCCGACTCGCATGATCCGTTTCACGGATCATGCGGCGGGTAATGACGCTCCCTTTTTTGTCGCTCTTTTTCTAGGACTTGTTCAGACTCTCCCTAAGGAAGGTCTGAGTAAGTCTAGTTTTACCCCCCCTTCTTTAGAAGGGGGGGAAACCTCCGCTTGGCGGCTTGCCGCCTAGCGGAGGTCGGGGGGGTTGGTGATGTTGAAAATATATTAATAGAATCAAACTATTACACCAACCCCCCCAAGAAAAGCTTTGGCTCGTAAGCACTCGCCAAGCTTTTCTATCCCCCCCTTCTAAAGAAGGGGGGGTAAAGAGATTTTCGACTTAATCAGACCATCCTAAGGAAGGTCAGAATAAGTCCCAAAAACAAAAGAAATGGCATTTGCGAGCGGGCGGCTTCGCCCGCGAAGCAATCCAGAAAAATCTAGCAATTTCAGGATGTTACTGGATTGCTTCGCGGTTGCGATGCAACCGCTCGCAAATGCG
>JASGCR010000020.1:0-6543 GCA_030054015.1 Candidatus Symbiobacter sp.
CGCCGCTCGCAAATGCGCCGTTCTTTTGGCAAAAGGGGACTTGTTCGGAGGTTCCTTAACATCCCTCAATATTTAAAAGAAAGAGCGTCATTATCCCCCGGCCAATGTCTGTCGACATTGGTCGGGGGAAAGCCCCAGGAGTATTAAGGAATAATACTCCTGGCGGGTAATGACGCTCTCTTTTTGACGCTCTTCCTTTTAAGTATTGAGGGTGGTAAGCATTTTCCCCTTATTGACCCCGCCGAGTATCCGCCATTATGCCAGAATTGCCCGAAGTTGAAACCGTTTGTCGCGGCCTCGCCCAGATGATTCAGGGCAAAATCCTGGTCGATATGGTCATTCGGCGGCATGATTTGCGCCAGCCTATTCCGCATGATTTGCCGGCCCAGGGGATCGGAAAAAAATTGATCAGTATCACGCGGCGGTCAAAATATATTCTGCTGCATTTTGACGATCCGGCTGAGCCAGCACCCGACCAGGCCACCTGGATCATTATTCACCTGGGCATGTCGGGCCGTATTTTGGTGACGCCGCCCAACCCAGGGCAAACCAACCCAGGTCCTGCCGACCCCCCCCTCTTAAAACATGATCACGTGATGTGGATATTTTCCGATCAAACCCGCATGGTGTTTAATGACCCGCGCCGATTTGGCCTGATGACCTGGTGCGCCGGTTCTGAACTGGCGTCCCATCCTTTATTGGCCGATTTGGGGCCGGAACCTTTGGGGGAGGATTTTACCCCAACCCTTTTAGCCCAGCGTTTACAAAACAAAAAAACCCCGATTAAATCCGCCCTGCTCGATCAAACTTTGGTGGCGGGGCTGGGCAATATTTATGTCTGTGAAGCCCTGTTTCATGCCCATATCGCCCCCCAGCGACCCGCTTATTTGGTCTCCGCCCGCGACATCAAGCCCTTGCATACCGCCATCCAAAAAATATTGCGGGCGGCAATTGACGCGGGCGGGTCAAGTTGGCGCGATTATGCCAAACCCGATGGCGATTTGGGTTATTTTCAGCTTATGACCAAAGTTTATGGACGGGAGGGCGAAAAATGTCTCGGGCGCAATTGTAACGGCGTGATTATGCGGCAAAGCCAGGCCGGGCGTTCGAGTTTTTTTTGCCCCCAATGCCAAAAATAGCGGTTAATTTTTTTTTTGCAGATTTGACGGATGTTGTTTTAACTGTTAAGGGCAGTGTCATTATCGGGATATTTTGGTGGAAATTGGCATCACGCCGCCCCTGCCACTGATCTATGCTTTGCGAGTATGTCGTTAATTGCTTTTGCGGCGCAGGTGAAAAAATGAAATTAGTTGTTGTTGAATCGCCCGCCAAAGCCAAAACCATCAATAAATATTTGGGCGATGATTATCTGGTTTTGGCAAGTTTTGGCCATGTGCGGGATTTACCGCCGCGTGACGGTTCGGTGCGCCCGGATGATGATTTTGCCATGGAATGGCAGGTCGAGGATCGCGGCAAAGCCAAATTAAGTGACATTGCCAAGGCTCTCCGCGATGCCGACACGTTATTTCTCGCCACCGATCCGGATCGTGAGGGGGAGGCGATTTCCTGGCATATTTGCCAGGCCTTGATCGAACGCCGCGCCTTGAAACCCAGCCAAAAAGTCGAACGGGTGGTGTTTAACGAAGTCACCCGCTCGGCCGTGACCGAGGCCTTTGCCCATCCCCGCGCCATCAACCAGGAACTGGTCGATGCCTATTTGGCCCGCCGCGCCCTGGATTATTTGGTCGGATTTACCCTGTCGCCGGTGTTATGGCGCAAATTGCCGGGCAGCCGCTCGGCGGGGCGGGTGCAATCCGTCGCCTTGCGCCTTATTTGCGACCGCGAGGCCGAGATCGAAGCCTTTATCAGCCGCGAATATTGGAATGTGGCGGTCGATTTTTTCACCCCCAAATCCGAGAAATTCCGCGCCCATTTGACGCATGTGGCGGGCAAAAAATTGGAAAAATTTTCCCTGCCCAACCAGGCCGCCGCCGAGGCCGCGCAACAGGCCATCACCGAGCGCAAATTTGCCGTCACCGACAAGGTCGAAAAACAGGCGAAACGAAATCCCTATCCGCCCTTTATCACCTCAACCCTGCAACAAGATGCCAGCCGCAAATTGGGATTTTCCGCCAGCCGCACCATGAAAATCGCCCAGGGTTTATATGAAGGCGTGAGTCTGGGCGGCGAAACCGTGGGTCTCATTACCTATATGCGTACCGATGGTCTGTCTTTGTCGAATGACGCGATTGCCGGGGCGCGGTCTTTGATCAAATCCCAATTTGGCGATGAGTATCTGCCGCCCGCCCCGCGATTTTATAAATCCAAACAAAAAAATGCCCAGGAAGCCCACGAAGCCATTCGTCCCACCGATTTTCACCGCACCCCGGATAAAATGGCGCGGTTGCTTGACCGCGACCAGGCGCGTTTGTATGAATTGATTTGGAAACGGGCGGTGGCCTGTCAGATGGAATCGGCGGTGCTTGACCAGGTCACGATTGATATTTTCTCGCCTGATCGCCAGGTGGGATTGCGGGCGACCGGCTCGGTGGTGAAATTTCCGGGCTTTTTAGCCCTCTACCGCGAAGCCAATGACGAAGATGCGGCGGAAGCGGAAACCGAAGGTGCCGCAAAATCCAAAGGCAAAACCACCGCATCCGCCAAAGCGGCGGCGGCATCCGACGACGACGCTCCCGGAGCCGAGCGGAGCGGCGGCGATGACCAAGACCGTTTGTTGCCGCCTATGGCGATTGGCGATGCCCTGACCACCGACAAAATCCATTTGAAAAAAAGTTTTACCGAGCCACCGCCGCGTTTCACCGAGGCGTCTTTGGTCAAAAAGTTAGAGGAATTGGGGATTGGCCGCCCGTCAACCTATGCCTCGATCATTGATGTGTTGCAAAACCGCAATTATGTGCGGCTTGAGGCGCGTAAATTCATCCCCGAAGACCGCGGGCGGGTGGTGACGGTGTTTTTAACCTCGTATTTCGCCCGCTATGTCGAGACCGATTTCACCGCCAAATTGGAAGATGAATTGGACGATGTGTCCGGCGGTCGCCTGGCCTGGAAAGAATGTTTGCGGCGATTTTGGAAGGATTTCTCGGCCCAGGTCAACGAGGCCAAGGATTTAACCATCACCCAAGTCATCGATCAGTTGGACGAAGTCCTGGGCCCCCATTTTTTCCCCACCCGCAGCGATGGCAGCGACAGCCGCGTCTGCCCATCTTGCCAGGACGGGCGGCTTGGCTTGAAATTGGGACGCACTGGCGGGTTTATCGGCTGTTCACGCTATCCCGAATGCCGCTTTGTCCGCAGTTTTGCCGAGGAAATTTCATCCAGTCACGGCGACGGCAAAGAAGATTCTTTGCCGCCTGGCACCGGCATTTATCCCAGGGTTTTGGGGCAAGACCCCAAAACCAGCCAAGACATCACCCTGCGCAAGGGGCCGTTTGGCGTGTATGTCCAATTAGGCGAAGCGATGGGCAAGGAAAAACCCCGCCGCGCCTCACTCACCCCCGGCATGAAAGAATCCGATTTAACCCTGGCGGTGGCGATCACTCTTTTGGCTTTGCCGCGGGATGTTGGGGTGCATCCCGAATCCGGCGAAAAAATCGTGGCGGGAGTCGGGCGATTCGGCCCTTATCTCAAACACGGGGCAAAATATGTCAGCCTGCCCAAGGGCGAGGATGTTTTGACCATCGGCATGAATCGCGCCGTCGATATTTTGGCCGCCGCCAAGGAAAAAGCCGCGAGTGGCGGCGGGCGTTTCACCCGCAAACCCGAACGGGTGATGGGGGCGCATCCGGCTGACCAGGCCGAGATCGGCCTCTTTGCCGGGCAATATGGGCCGTATTTGCAATGGAACGCGGTGCGGGTGACGATACCCAAAACCGTCGCGGTTGAGCAATTAACCTTGGAACAGGCGATTGCCTTGCTCGCCACCAAGCAACCCGCCGGGGCCAAAGCCCCCAAACCCGCCGCCGCGGTGAAGGCGAAGGCGGCGACCAAACCCGCCAAAGCCAAGGCTCCGGCCAAAGCCAAGGCACCCGCCAAGGCCAAAAAAGCGAAAGGGGCGTAGTATCTACTCCCCCCTCTCTATGGGCAAAAAAATGCGAAATAATGTACCCTGTCCCAGTTGGCTGTCGCATTCGATCCGCCCGCTAAGGGCGGTGGTGACCAAATTGTGACAGATGGACAGGCCCAATCCGATCCCGCCTTGGCCGCGTTTGGTGGTAAAGAAAGGTTCAAACATGTGACGGCGGCATTCCTCATCCATGCCGACCCCATCATCGGCGAGCGTCAGCATAATTTCATCGCCGCGCCGCTCACAGGCCAGGGTGATGGTGCCGGGCGATTCGGGGTGCGCCGCCAACCCATGCACCAACGCGTTGCTGACCAGGTTGCTCAAAACCTGCCACAAAGCATCCGGCCTTAGGGTCAGAAAAATCGCCGCGTCGCTCGGTTGTTCAGGGGGCGATGCCAGGCCTTGGGGAAACCGCAAGTGATGGCCCGCCCGCATCACCATGGGGTGCAAGCTGTTCACGCAATCCTGAAGATAGCCGAGTATCTCTAACCGCCTGGGCGTGGTCAGATGTTGGTCGGCGGCGATTTGCTTAAAGCTTTTGATTTTTTGCGCTGCTTTGGCCAGAGCCTGTTCGGTAATTGCGACCAATTGTCGCAGCTCGGTCATATTTTCCGAGGCATGGGCGGGGGAAGTGGGATGATTTGGAACATTATCCCATATCCTGTCCTTTGCTGCCTCCAACGCCGCCAAATGATGCGCCAGCAACGAACTGGCCGTGACCGCCACCCCAATCGGCGTGTTGATTTCATGGGCAATGCCCGCCACCACCCGCCCCAATGCCGCCATTTTTTCTTGCGCGGTCATGGCATGGGTCACGGACTGCACCTGTTTGGCTAAACCGTCGCGTATGCGATAGCTCATTTCCAATTCGGCGGTGCGGGTGCGGATTTTTTCTTCCATACGCTGTTGCAGGCTTTGCGCAGCCTGGCGGGCGAGGCGGCGTTGCGCATCCATTTTGCTGAGGGCGTCGTGCCATTTTTGCCGATGGAATTTTCGCATCAACGCCAGTGCGACCAAGAGGCCTGCCGCCAAACCCAGCACCCAAAGCGGTAAGGACAGATTCGCCTGCAGCATAAACCGCGGCAACTCGGCCAATGATACGGTTTCACGCCCGGAAAAATCTGACCCCGCCTGGCCGTATAGGCCCGGCAAAAAGCGTGAGGTGTCGCGTAATAAATAAGCCCAGGCGATAATGCCGCTCGCAAACAAGGCGACCAAGCCCGCCAAGGCCAATTTTGGCCGCCAATGGCGATCATCGTCATCCAGAATGAGCCAAGCGGCGGGGTTTGGCACGGTTTTGACCCAGCCAATCTTGGGGCGCAAATTTAGCCCAGAAAGCCGCCGCTTTACAGATAATGCCATGATGCCTCACCGATTGCGCGAATTGCGGCCTTATTCTGGCGGAAAAACTTTAACGAAGGACTGATAATATTCCGCCAGGTGCAGTAAGACGTGGCTTTGCCTTATTTCGGGGGATGCCAGCCGGTCAGCAAGATCATGTCCAGGGTCAGGCGATAACGTCCCTCGGCATCGGGGGGATAAAATTCGCCGAGCCGCGCCCAAAATCGCCGCGTCAAGGGACGGCGGCTGCGCCGCAGCAACGCATTATTTTCCGCCATAAAGCGAATATCATGCAGCAATTTTGGCAGGGAACCATAAAAAACGGTCAGGGTTTCGCGTTCCACCACCGGCAGGGCAAAACCCGCCCGCATCATTATCTGGGCGAGATCACGCCCATCCAATGACGGGGAAAAGCGCGGCCCCGCCCCGCCATATTCCGCCCATTCGGCCCGGATGCAGGCTTCGCGTAATTCGATCAGGCTTTGCTCCCCCCACAAAGCCGCCAAAAACACGCCATCGGGCTGCAATGCGCGGAAATATTGGATCATGGCCCCCGGCAAATCATTGACCCAATGCAGCGTCAACAGCGAAAATATGGCGGCAAAGCTTTTTTCGGCAATGGGAAGGCGTTCTTCGTCCATTTGCACCAAAAATGGGGTGGCGTTGCGCTGGGCTGGCGCGGCCAAGATTTTATGCGACAAATCACCCGCCAGCCAAAACTCCACCGCGTCGCGGCGGTGATGGGCATTTTGTTCCCGCATCGCCGCATCGATGGCGCCCAAACTGTCCCCCACCGTTAATATGCGGGGAAATTTAAGCCGGGCATCTATGTCCAAAAACCGTTCCACCAACCGCGTCGCCGCCGCGCGGTGCAAAAAATCATAGTGCGGAAAATTGCGGGCGGCGCGGTCACGATGGGCTTGCACCAGGCGGCGATCAAATATTTGCGGAACTGTCATAGAATTCTCACCGTATGGTTGGGGCATAAAAGCCCTAAAACATGGAGCGTGATTTCCCACCGCCGCAAAAAACGGGAGCGGAAAAAAGGGGGCGTCATTACCCGCCGCCGCAAAAAACGGGAGCGGAAAAAAGGGGGCGTCATTACCCGCCGCCGCAAA
>JASGCR010000020.1:6643-15203 GCA_030054015.1 Candidatus Symbiobacter sp.
AAACGGGAGCGGAAAAAAGGGGGGGCGTCATTACCCGCCACCGCAAAAAACGGGAGCGGAAAAAAGGGGGGGCGTCATTACCCGCCGGACGGCAAGCGGGAATCCGCTTGCCGTCCGAGTCGGGTAATCCCCCAGGAATATTATTCCCCAAAACTCCTGGGGGATTACCCGACTCACATTATCCGTAAACGGATAATGTGGCGGGTAATGACGCTCCTTTTTTTGACGCTCCTTTTTTTGAAGCTTTTTAGGGTGGGTCTCTTTTGGCAACAAAGTGATTTCCTTCCGACCTCCCCTAACCCTCCTGATCGGGCAACAGCAAACAGGCATCGCCAAAGCTGTAAAAGCGATAACCCGATGCGATGGCCAGGCGATAGGCCTCATGGGTACGCTCTAACCCAATCAAAGCCGCCACCAACATGATTAAACTCGATTTGGGCAGGTGAAAATTGGTCAGCAACCCCTGGATACAGCGAAAGCGATAGCCAGGGGTAATAAAAATCGAGGTTTCCGCCGCAAAGGGATGCAGCATTCCGTCCGCCGCGGCCGCCGCTTCAAGCACGCGCAGGGCGGTGGTACCACAGGCAATGATGCGTCCACCCTCCCGCCGCACCTGGTTGAGCCGCGCTGCCACGTCGGGGGCAATGATGCCGACTTCGCTGTGCATCACATGATCGACCGTATCGGCAACTTTGACGGGCAGGAAGGTACCCGCCCCAATATGCAGCGTGACATATTCAAGGCCGATCCCGCGCTGGCTTAGACGCGTCAATAATTCCGGGCTGATATGCAGCCCGGCGGTCGGTGCCGCGACCGAACCCTCGGATTTGGCAAAGACGGTTTGGTAATGCTCATCATCTTCGGCGGTTGCGGCGCGATGAAGATAAGGCGGCAAGGGCATGGTGCCATAACGATGCAGGGCCTGCCGCAACGCCGCGCCGGCATAATTAAACCGCACCGATATTTCGCCATTTTCGTGTTTTTCAAGCAATTGAGCCGTAAAATCCGCGCTTATACGAAGCCTATCGCCCACCCGCAATTTTTTGCCAGGGCGGGCAAAGCCGCGCCAATCACCGGGCATGGCGGCGATGAGTTGCAGCGGCGATGGCGGTACCTCACCGTTTGGTGGCCCGGACGGAGCGGGATTCGGTTTATGCAGGGTAAACTCAATCCTGGCGGGCGCACGGGTCGCATCGCCCTCACGCACCCCCAAAAGCCGCGCGGGCAAGACGCGGCTGTCGTTAAACACCATCACATCGCCCGGTCGGAGCAAACCAGGCAAGTCCCCGACATGGTGATGAAAAAAATTTTTGGCATTAATTTTTAACAATTTTGCCGCCTCGCGCGGCATGAGGGGGGCGGTCGCAATCGTACCGTCGGGAAGATGATAGTCGAACAATTCAGTAATCATATTTACGATTCTAATGTAATTTTGACGTTCTGTCAGTCAAAGTGATGATATTCCATAATGATAACAAGAATCCAAGCAAAAAAACAATCTTTCAAGTACTATTTATCAAACCATATTACACAGCAATACTAGAGTTTTATTTAGTTTTAAGCAAGTTTTAATTATTATTTCGATCATACTAACGTAATAATTCGAGCCTGTTGGTGACAGAATTGTGCCAAAAATGCCGTAAAAATCAGGGTGATTTTTCCCTTAAATTTTCCCATTTTTTATACGAGGGCTTGTAATTCATGTTTCGAGTGTCTACTATGTATGATTAGCTATTGCACGAAAAATACGCCGCTTCGTTGCTTTTGGTTGCTCTAGGATGGTCGGTTATTGACGTTATTCAGGCAAAACGGTGCGGCGAATCGGGGGGGAAGGAAAGACAGAGTGACATCTGACCCCCAACACAGAATCAGGTTGGGTTTTGGGTTCAGATTGTGATTGGCAAAAAGAGAAAGAAATAAAACCAAGGATGTGCGTTCCCTAAACGCCGCATTGTGTGTCTGGGTTTTATTGCGAATATTTACTTTTTTCCCAAGTGCCGTAGCTTATCGTCTTAATGTTTCGAGTGGAGTATTGAAAAGTGGTAAAAGAGTTACGCGATGAAGAACCCCAAGTGAGTTCTTTCGATGAATATCTGACCTTTCTGTTAATCCGTGCCGAGGTTGCTCTGTCACAAGAGTTTTACGAACGCATCGGGTATGCCGGATTGTCAGAAACCGCCTGGCGGGTGCTCGCCACCTTGATCGAGCATGATGGCATGATCGTGACGGCCCTGGCCCAGACGACCTTTATGAAACAACCGACCTTGACCAAACTGTTGGATCGCATGGTGCGTGACGAGTTCGTTGAACGTCGTGGCTCGCCTGGCGACCGCCGGAAAACAGAAATTTATCTGACCGAAAAAGGACGCGCGGTTGCCACCGATCTCGTGCGATTGGCGCAACGCTATGAAGTCGATTTGCTCGACAACAAAGAATCCGAAGCGCTCAAAAATCTGTTACGGCGTTTGATCGATGGTTGTTTGGCGCGTCGCAACAATAACCAGCGTCGGCGCGGCTTGCGCTAAGCGGTTCGGGTCATTTCCTGGTAACTTGCCATGCTGTCGCCAACCGCGACGGTGTGGGGCCAGGAGGTTTGACCCAGGTTGTGACTGGTGTTTGTGACCAATCAAAAGAAGGCTGGATGGAAGGTTTTCTTCATCCGGCCATCTTGTCATATTGCCATTTTGCTGGTTTATGCGCATCGCCGCCCCCCTCGCCGCGCAAATTAAAGCGGCGGCAAAAAGGGTAAGTCATTACCCGCAGGTTGCGCAGCAACCGCAGTCGGGGGACAGGCCCCCCGGCGTATTATTCCCAAAACTCCGGCGGGTAATGAGGTTCCTTTTATTTAGGATGTATTCGTACACGCCTGAGGGAAGGTCTGAATAAGTAAAAAGTCAAAGTCTATGACCTCCCCTTCCCGTAGGGAGGGGAGGATAGTTGAGCTTAGCTGCGAAGCAGCTTAGCGAAACTTGGTGGGGTTGGGCTTTTAATGATTCTAAGCACCAACCCCACCAAGAAAACCTAACGCTCGCCTTCCGGCTCGCTAAGGTTTTCTATCCTCCCCTCCCTACGGGAAGGGGAGGTCATGAGCGTTTCACAACTTATTCAGACCCTCCTTAGGGAAGGTACGAATAAGTCTTTAAAAAGGGGGCGTCATTACCCGCAGATTTTTGCCGCGAAGCGGCATAAATCTGTCGGGTAATCCCCCAGGAGTATTATTCCCAAAACTCCTGGGGGATTACCCGACTCGGACTGCAAGCGGTAACCCGCTTGCAGTCCGGCGGGTAATGACGCTCCTTTTATTTAGGACTTACTCAGACTCTCCCTAAGGAAAATCCCCCTAAGGCAAATCTGCACAAGCCACCACGGCGATGATGAAAAACTAACCTTGGCGGGCTTTGAACCGCGGGTTCACTTTGTTGATCACATAGACGCGACCACGCCGCCGCACAATGCGACAAGCCTTGTGCCGCAATTTCATTGATTTTAACGAATTGACGATCTTCATAATTGATTTCCGTTGATGTTTCGCAATTTAAGCCGCTTCGATTGGGGTCACTCTAGGCAACCCGCCAAAATTTGTCAAGGCTTGCCCGCGTAAAAATAATTAACCCCACCGCCTCAGGCCTGACCCAGACCTGGCGACCCCATGCGACAATATTGTTCGATTTCTCATGCTGATGTGGGCTGGCATCCACGCGAAGGCTCTGATATAGAAAATACATGCGCCACGGCGCATGACCCCCTTCCGTCTGAGCATCAGGAGAGAATTATGACCGAATCCCACGATTATCAACGCCACCAACAGAGCTATGACGCTTTTACGCGGGCCATTGGCATTGGCATTATTGGGACGGCGATATTATTGGTATTCATGGCGATTTTTTTGGTGTAACCGCGGGTCGCCGGTGCGGCGGGGTTAAGCGATTCGCCTTAAAGTTAGAAATCCCTTTAAGACAAATCGCTTAGGCCCTGGCGAATTACTTCGCGGCAAAGGGGTGGGCGGTTGAACCCGCTTTGGCCAGCATGTCCTTCACCGAGGGTTCGCCCGCAACCGCGCGTTTAATCGCTTCTTTGGTGGCGCGGTGATTAAAATCTTGAATCTTGGCGTCATCCTTGGCATCCCAATGGATGAACACGCCGACCGAGATAAATAAATCATCGGCTTCGCCTTCGGGGATGGTGCCGTCTTTGACACAATCAAGCACCGCGAGGGCGACACCGCGTTGGGCCGGGCCGAACATTTGCACGGCCTGGGTTGCGGTTTTGATCGTGACCTTGTTAAACATGACGGTGCTGGGTTTGACCGCCAGATTGGGGCCGATCACCGCCAGCAAGCCATTGACGCCTTCGCGTTGATTGATCAAGGCATTGGCAAAGGCGGTTTCGGCTGCCGAACCACGTGGCCCAATGATCAAATCAATATGGGCGACTTCATTGCCATCACCGACCAGGCTTTCACCGATCATCATTTTTGAAATTTTAGCCATCACATCCTCCGAAACGGGGTTGATTGATTGTACAGAATGCCCTCCTTACCCGATGCGGGTAAATCTTAAGAGGTGGTTTATCTTATCATAAGGTTAATTTACGCGCAAGTTAGTTTACTCGCAAGCAGACTGGCGACGGTTAAATCCGCCGAGGTGCCAGGATTGATTCCCTGGATTTTTAATTTTTCGTCCCAATCCAGCAAGGCTTTATGCTGTTTTTGCAAGCCGTTGCCCAACCCGATCATGCTGATCAGGCTTTGGGCGGCATCCCGGATTTGCACCGATTTGTCCACGCCATATTTGCGGGCGATATGGCTGTCGGGATAGACCGAAAAAAATTCCAAATAACAGGCCGTGATCGCCATTTCATAGGTCAGGCCAATATCAAGCGAATGGCGAATGCGGTTAAACCCCAGGGATAAAACATCGTTAAAATTATGGCTGTATTGATAGGCAATGCGATCCCGATTCGCGGCCAAATTCATGACGTGGAACAAACTTTTGGTCGGAATCTGGCGCACATCTTGTTCCTTTTCTAGGCCAAGCCCGGCCGGATTGGCCAAGGCAATCGCGCGGCAGGTCGCCTTTGCATCCTCGAGGGTCAAATTTTCCAAAATATTGCCCAGGGCTTCACGAAATTGCGGCAGCCCGTCGCCCGAACCCATGGTTTCACGGGCGGCCAGCATCGGGGCGGCCAGCAAAATTATCCCTAAATTGACATTAAGCTTAAGTTCGGCGACACAGGCCGTGACCGCCGCCTCGATCCGCGCCCCGACCGGCTGATTGGGCTTAGCCAGAAACGGCGCCGATATTTGCGCGGCGTGGCGAAAATGCTCCACTGTCATGCCGTGGCCGGCCGCATAAATATGGACATTGCCGGGTTTAAGGGCGGATAATTCCGCCTCGCAACATTCGATATAAATTTTTTGCAACTGATGTGAGGAAACCTGGGGCATGTCTTAAATCTTTGGTCGTTGTTATGAAAAAAATACTCTAACTAAAAAGCGCGGCGATGATGTCATCCGCCAAAGCGTGATTTATCACGCTTTGCAAGCCCTGCCAAGCCGCCATTGAATTAACCTCTAACACCCAATATTTTCCCGCGCGGTCGCGGATCACATCAACCCCGGCAAAATCGGCACCCACCGCCGCCGCCGCCGCCAGGGCCAGGCGCGATAATTCCGCCGCATCATCGTTGTCATGCAAGGGGCGGGCTTGCCCGCCCTGGGCCACGTTGGTGATCCAATCATGATGTTCCCGCCGCATGGCCGCAATCACCCGCCCGCCGGTGACCAATACGCGGTAATCAAAAAATACGCTCGGTGACTCCGGTTGCGGTGACACGCTGTCGATAAATTTTTGCACATACCACACGCCGTGATAAGCGGTGGGATCGGGCAAAGTTTCCGTCGTTTTCAGGCGGCGAATATTTTTCCCCATGGCACCAAACAAGGGTTTCACCACCCGCGTTTCGGCGGGGCGGGTGGCGAGATAATGTTGTAAAGATGCGGATTGCTCCCCCACCCAAAGATCGGGAGTCGGCACACCGGCCTGGTGCAATAAAAAACTGGTCATGGCTTTATCGACACAGCATTCAATTGCGCGCGGGCGGTTAATCACCCGCAACCCCAAATGTTCCAGGGCATGAAGGAAACTTAGGCGCAAGGTGATTTGCTCAAACGTTCCCGCCGCGATGCCGCGCACCATCACCGCATCCAATTCCCCCGCCGTGCGAAATTTTTCATAAAATACGTCGGGAAAGCGGAGAGCATCCCATTTGGTGAACGCGTCCGGGCGTTGCGCGTGATCGCCGCGTTCAATGACAAAGGCCAGATCGCTTATCGACACACACAAGGCCTGGCCGCCGCGCCTGGTCACCGCCGCCATAAGTTCACGGCTTTGCCATTCAGGGGTATCGGCCAGGATTAGGAGGTTTAATTTTTTTGCCATGTATCCCACGCATCGACCAATTTTTGCCAGGCGGTATGCTCGCGTTCACTGGCGGTTTTTGCGACCAAAATTGCCAAACGCTCAAAATTGGCGGCAATTTCTGTCCGCGGCAATAAATGGCGGCGGCTATAGAGAATCGCCGCCTCGATCACGGCATGTTGGGCGCGGTTAAAACCGGCAAAATTTTTATGAGTCACCAGGTGAATAATTTTGCCGTGGCATTGCGGGCGCGTGGCATCCTCCTCAATGCGGAAAAATTCGATCTCGGCATGGGCGAGGCAATTTTCCAGCCGCCTGCCCCTGATTTTAGCCGCCGCCAGGGTGGGAAAATCTTGTTTGCCCAAAATGCAATCGGCGATGATGCCGACATCGTCGCTAAAATTCACCACCGCGACAGAGTCGCGGATAAAATTATCCAAACTGGTTGAGGGGCGAAACGGGGCGAGCATAATATTGGTACCCACGGTCAATTCCCCGCTCCCATCCCAATGCAGCCCCATCGGGGCAAAATGGGTTTTGGCATCAGGGGTTATGCTGGTTATAATGGTTTCGTTGATCATTTTTTCGCCTTTGCTGCTTTGGTGACAATTTTATCACCATGCGCCAAACTGCTGCGGTCTTTTTTGGTCGCCGCCACGCCCCAATTTAATGCTTCGTCCTGGACATAACGCTTGCCGAGGGACAAGGCAATTTCAGCCCGCGCCAATTCGCTGCCCAAATAAAATCCATGCCCGACATCGCCTTTGGCTGCCAAGGTTTCCGCCAGATGGGGGTAGATTTCCTCCGCCGACTGACCCACCACATGCAAATCACGGTTAAAGAGATGAATGCCGTCGCTTGACACTTCAATCCGAAAATTGTCATCCCGAATTTGCGCCGCCACCGCCGCAATGTCACCAGGCGCCAGGGCAATGGGGGTGCGGCTGCGCAAGCCCATTAATCCCTCATCGACATTCATGGGAAGCCTTTGCGCCGCCAGGCACGCCGCCATGACACGGCGGGCGCGGTCGGATTCGGCAATGGCGCGGCGGCAATGCGGCGAATCTTGCACGGTCAAAACCTCGGTGATGCCCAATTCGGCAATCATGCCAAACAGCATGGCATTGACCCCGGTACTATCCGCATCCAAAAGTTCGGTGACATTGCCAATGCCCATCAATATCCGCGCATCGGGGAGGCGGTCGCGGCAGTCTTTGTACGCCGCAATTGACCGCGCCAAGCCAAACGGAATCGGTTGCAACAAAGGATCGGCAATAAATTTTTTTCCGGCTTTTTGCAATATTTCCACCGCGCGGTAGAGTGATTCGGGATCAGAGTCCCCAGTCGGAATGATCACCGGAATCGCTGCATAATCAAAAGCCAGGTCAAGATTTTTCTCGGTCAGACTTAAGATATAATGGCATCCCGCCGCCGCCCCGCGCCGCAATTCGCCCGGATTGGCTGAATCCACCGATACTGTGAAACCCGCCGCCAGCAAAGCCTGCACCGATTCTTCGAGATGCGGAAATTCCGTATCGGGAAGGCCGCCCAAATCAATCACATCCGCGCCATCCGCCCGCATCGCCGCCGCCCGCGCCAGTATCGCCGCCACATCCAGGCCAGGCGCGTTGGTGATTTCGGCAAAAATGCGGCAATGATGGCGGGACAAATCCAGCGGCTCGGCCCCCAAGGCAAAAAATTGCGGCAAATCATGCAAATCATCGGGGCCACGGCGAAAATTGCGGCCAAATTTTTGCGCCAATACCGCCAAATCGCCGCGACACCGCCCCGGCACCATAATTTCATCGGGTGCAAATTGCGCCACCAGTTCGGTCGGCAGTCGGCGGGCAATGAGTTCGCTGGTCATGAGTCCGGCCACTTGCACGCCAATATCATGAATCTCATAGCGAAATTCCTCGCTCGCAAAAAATTTTGCCAAAACTTGGCGCAATTGCGGGGCGGCCAAATGACCGGTCAGAAACAAGATTTTTTTGGGTGGAGCCGAAGACACCATGTTTACCTGGTCAATAATTTTCTAAGAGCCTGATCCAAAATTATACCTCGTGTTCTTGAAAATTCACCTTTACGACCCCCCCTTCCTGCTTAGGAAGGGGGGGATAGAAAAGCTTGAATTTTTTGCA
>JASGCR010000021.1 GCA_030054015.1 Candidatus Symbiobacter sp.
CTCTCAGGTTACTTTTTTCCCAGTCACACCTGCAACCGAGAAAAAATTTTCATTTTTTCGTTTCGTTTAATCTTGCCAAATTTACACCTGACACAAACCTTTCGGTCTTACGTTTGAACTTTCGTTCACACGCCGATTAAATCGCCCCAAAAAAAGAGGAACCCAATCATCATTACTAATCCTGATGAGTCTGGCCACAAGACCAAACCCATTTACTCATATTTGAGCTGTCATAGAATGCATGATTGGCTTTGCCCCACTCGAAATTTTTCTTTAATTAATAAAGATAAATTGGTTGTTAGCTCCGATTCCGATTCACGACCCGAATTTGGTTGCCCAATTCCAGTCCGCAACGTTGATAACCAAACAACCCGTCTTTGGTCGATGTTTGCACATCCCCCAAAGACCACGAGCAACGCACGCCGCCCACGCATCCCTTTCATCTATCAACAATGTCAATTAACAATTTGGCAGGTCGCTATCACCTTATCACCATCTCGTCCTGCGCCGCGTTCGGTGGATTTTCATCCCCCTCTCGCCCCGCAGCCGCTTGATGATTGGCTCATCGCCCCGCCAGAGATGCAGCTTTTATACCCCCACCTACCCTGAGTCAATAACTATTTTGAAAATATTTTGATTTTTCTTGTTCGGCCCGCGAGATGATATTTTTTATCGCGCAAACACCCTATTTCTCGGACAAATTTGCCAGCTTATTACGGCCAAACAACCGAATATGGTAGGATGTATTCCGAAAAAACCGGCAAAGCCTTGCATAAAAATTCCTGATTGGCTTGAATAGAGTGCGACACAAACGCGAGAAATGGCGGTTAATGAAGCTATAGGAGAATCGTACAAGGCCGAGTCTGCGCACATCACGGGCGATGGTCACGCGCATTTTTTCGCCAAAAATTAGATTGAAATCGACAAGGTTAAGCAGCTCGTCATTGCCACAATTTATCAGCATGTTATAGGCCTCGGTGGCAATATCATTTTGCCCATTTTGCCGGGCCTGCTTAATTAATTCTTTTATCTGCGCATAATACCAATGGATTGCATATGTACAAATAAAGTTTATGGCATGACTTTCCTTAAAGGCAATGCGGTAATTTGCGTGCATAATCAATATATGTACATACAATTTCACTTTGTTTGTGTAGATTGTTTGACTGGAATCATTTAAAAGCCATACTCCCATGGGTTCAGAGAAATACCCAAAGACAGGGTCTTTTTCCATTAGGTTAAATATACCAAAGCGAAAACTATCCCCAATATTTGAATTATCGTAATAGGGAATAAATTTTGGTGTAAAAATTTGTTCAATTATCTTACGACGCAACATCAAAAAATTACCGTGAAATAAGATAGAATCCCAAATCGGGGCTGATAATAAATTTTTCATGGACAGTTTAGTTAATTCATCTGGAAGATAATGCTTAATTTTAGGACTTGGCCAGTCATTCTGTACTATGACATCATCCTTTATTACGATAAAATTATGCAAACACCCAATAAGTTCGGGATTATCAATCAAAGCCTTTACCATCAGCTCGATTTTATTTTCATTTGTCCATATATCGTCCGCATCCAATGCCGCGACAAAAGGACTATTCCCTTGGAAAAATGATTTGCGCGTATTTTTGCACATGCCGAGGTTAAATTTATTTTCAATCAGCGTTATTTTGCCGGGATAATTTGCTTGGTAGTGACGAATAACCTCCAGCGTGTGATCGGTTGAGCAATCATCGCAAATATAGATTTGGGCAATTTTGTCGGTTTTCTGTGAAAAAATGCTGTCCAAGGCCTTACCAATATAGCGGCCTTTATTATAACTTGTCATGACGACATCAACGAGATTGCTTTTCAATTCAATCACTCCCTAATGTTAGTTATTGCGGTTAAGTCATTACTTAACAAAATCTCCGTTGTCAATTTGACCTAAATATTCTAAGCTTATTATATCCGTATAAACGCAGATGATATAGGATATTAAATAAATATGTTGCGTAATTTCGTATTCGGGATGCCACTTTCAAGTAAATCACCCTTGGACAACGATATATGTAGCGCGCCAAACCAATTCGCCGAATATCTCGCGCCATGGTGACATACAATTTCTCGCCAAAAACCTTTCTAAATTCAACAAAATCGAGGACTTCATTGAGGCCACAATTTATCAGCCGGTCATATGCTGCTTGCACTATTTCATGCTGCCCGTTTTTTTTGGCTTGTTTGACCGCCTCAACAAATTTTGGATAATACCAATTGCGTTCATAGTCACATATAAAATTTATGGCTTTATTGTGCTGAAATATGGCGCGATAGTTTGGATGCACGATAAAGTGATTAAGGTAGTATGAAACTTGGTTTTTACTGGCCATGTGACTTGTTTCGTTTAACCTCCAAGTCCCCATTTGTTCAGTGAAATAGCCGAATATTTTCTTTGACTCAATCAGATTAAATATTCCAAATCGAAAACTGTCCCCTATGTTAGAATTGTCATATTTTGGGATGAAATCTTGGGTAAATATGGAATCGATTATTTCCCGTCGCAACAGCATAAAGTTTCCGTGAAATAAAATAGATGCCCATAATGGCACATTTAACAAATCCTGCATTGATATTTTGGTGAATTTATCGACAAAATATTCATGAAGTTTTGCATGAGGGCCATCTGTTACCAATTTTCCGTCAATATTTACGACATAAAAATTATGTAGACAGCCAATTAATTCAGGATTATCAACCAAAGCCTTAACCATAATTTCGATTTTATTTTGATTGTCCCACCAATCATCTGCATCCAGTGAAGCAACAAATGGGCTTTTGCCTTGGGCATAAGAAAAACGCGTATTCTTACACATTCCCAGTTTGATTTGGTTTTGAATCAAGGTAATTTTGCCGGGGTGCTTTACTTGGTAGCCAAGTATCGTCTCAATCGAATTATCAGTTGATCCGTCATCACAAATATAAATCTGAGCAATTTTGTCGGTTTTCTGGGCAAAGATGCTCTCAATGGCCGTAGCAATATACGGACCTTTATTATAGCTTGTCATGACGACATCGACAAGGTTTTGTGACATTTTAAGTTGTTCCAGTAAAGCTAAATATTGTCAAATACCAATAACACCAAAACTCTGGACGGCATCGTGGTTATATTGAGCGCAACATATTTTCATTTGTGTCATATGCCAAACCTTCGCCTTTTATTTTTGATAAATAGAACGAAATGATAAATCAAACGCTGAAAATATGGCCTATACAGATTCCGGTACGCGACACGGGCCATCGGCTTAAGGATAGAGCCAACATAAAGCGAAAGCACCCTCGGCAAATCTTTTTGACGCACCTCACGTCTAAATTTATCGAAACGATTTTCGCCGAACAATAAATCAAATTCTATTAATTCGTATAATTCATCAAGTTTTGCATTTATGATTGACCCATATGCTTCGGCAATGACTTTCGTTTCTCCTCTCAATTTTGCGTCTAATACGTTCCTTTTGAAAATAGGGTAATAATAGTTCAATGCGTAAGTGCAAAATTTATTTAATATTTCGCTGTCTTTGAAAACCAGCCTGTATCGCGCAAACATGGTTAAATATACGACGTTGTGTTTAACTGCGTTAATCAAATTCTTCTGGTTATGATCGCCTGAGCGATAATAGGCCATTGGTTGATTTATATAACCAAGCAAGGGTTTGTCTTGGATGTAATAGTATAAGGCATAGCGAAAACTATCGGCCATATAGGGCGTAATATCATAATATTGATTAAAGTCTTTGGTAAAAATTTTATCCAAGACATCGCGGCGAATGAGCATAAACCCCGCTGATAAATATACACTCCCCCATGATATGCTTAATACATCTGTTGCAGAAATTTTGGTAAATTTGTCAGGGAAATGTTTATTAATGTCTACATATTGCCCTGAAGTTTCTACATTTCCAGCTTGATTCAAAATATCGACGGCATGAATCACCGCAATTAATTCAGGATTTTCCTCCAAATATTTTACCATTATTTCAATTTTATTTTCGTCGGACCAAACATCATCGGCATCTAACCCGGCAATCAACGGGCTATTCCCTTGATAAAAGGCCAGCCTGGTATTTTTACAGGCGCCAAGATTTTTTTCGTTGCGGATTAGTCTTATTTTACTTGGAAATTTTGCCTGGTATTGGGCTATGACGTGAAAACTATTATCGGTTGAGCCGTCGTCACAAATAATAATTTCGGCAAGTTTATCGGTTTTTTGGCATAAAACGCTGTCAAGGGCCGCCCCAATATAGGGCCCTTTGTTATAATTGGTAATGACCACGTCAACCTTCATTTCTTCCTCTTCCCGATTGATTATTTGATCCACGATTATTTAGCTTGCGTCTTATCCGTCCTATGTATATCGGAATCCTTAAAATCCTAACCAAAATATACTTTATCATCCCGTACATTCTTACCGCAGTTTCATTGATTTTTGCAAATAAATTAACCGTTACGGCATATAATCGCCTCGCTAAATACCCAGCAACTCCGTATTTGCGCAAATCCCGTAACAATTTTACATGAATTTTCTCCCCAAACAATCTGCGCAACTCAAACATATCTATTAATTCTTGATTATTGGATTCGATAATCAGCTTGTAAACTTTTTCGATTGTTTTTTTATCTCCATTAACCAATGATTTTTCTAATTCTTCAACGAACCTTACCTTAACCCAATTGATACCATAATCAAAAATATTATCCATTACTGTGTTGTTAAGGTATAATAATCTATAGTTACAATGAAACAGCAGTTCATAATATCGGTACATAAGATGCGGAACGTTCGTCGTAAAACTTGTCTCATTCACCCGCAAATTTGCCATTTTTTCTGTAAATAACCCGATGAATCTTCCGGATTCAGCCAATTTATAAAGCGGATAGCGAAAACTATCGGCGTGTCCAGCTTTGAAATAGGCGGCATTAAACGCATCAGAAAATACGCTTGCGACCACATTTCTCCGCATCATGATTAAATTGGGATGGAACGAAATCGTGCCAAAAACCGCCGGGGTTGACAATAAATCCTGCGTACTCAGCCGGTAAAATTTATCGGGATAATATTGAGAAATATCAGGCGTAAATCGCTCCCCCACCATATTGGTATTTGACCACATGCTGGTACACACCAATAATTCGGGATATTGGTCAAATGCTGCCACCATTAATTCGACTTTATTCTCATCATCCCAAGTATCGTCGCCGTCCAGGGCGGCAACAAACTCGGCCATTCCTTGGTTAAAAGCAAAGGCGGTGTTGCGACATCCGCCCACATTGCGCAATTGTTTAATTAATGTCACGCGGCCAGGGTATTCGGCTTGCACCCGCCGTACTTCGTCAATCGAATTATCCGTCGAACCATCATCGCAGACAATGATCGAAGCGATTTTATCGGTTTTTTGCCGTAAAATACTAAGCAGTGCTTCCCGAATATAGGGGCCTTTATTGTAATTTGGCACCACAACATCTACGCGCATAACATCCCCCGATATTTTTTCAATCTCGACTCGTAAATGACCAAGCTTCGCACATTTTTACCTCAATTAAATTTCGGTCATGCCGAGATAAAGTTTCAGCAAAACCATGACTTGCAGCATTTCATTCGCGTTAATATTGCCGAGATATTGAGATATTTTATGCTTTTGAATGGTGGTGACTTTATCGATCATTATTTGAGAATTTTGTTTAAGTCCATTTTCGGGATGGGCATTGATGGTTGGGCGCAAGGTAATTTCGGCCATTATCGTCGAGGTTATCGGACAAACCGTGACTGAATTGAGATGCGCAAAACGATCATCCCTCACGATCAGCAAAGGCCGCGGTTTTCCGGTATAATCGCCAGGTGCCGCCCCAATCCAAATTTCCCCCCGTTTCATTCGGAAAACCCGTCATTCAGCAAGCGCATCAATAAACGCCTGGTCATCCGCATCGCGCGGGTTCGCCGCAATCAAACGGCATTGGCGGTCAATTTCCGCCGCCAATTCTTGGGCTGATAACGAAGCCAGCGACGGCGGCAGAGCGTTTTGGTACCTGGTCAATGGCACCGTTTCGCGCAAGATGTTTGTCATGTCTGGCACCATTCTGTGGTCGTACGAGTCCATTTTTCCCCCCTTTTGGTTTGCTTTCTTCAAAAAAAATCCGCGCCTTTAAGATTATAAATTACCTGATCTTAACGCGATAAGCAAGCCTTGGCCGTCGCTTTGTTGCACACCAAAACATCCTCATCCCCCGTCCAACATCTTACGACATTGGCGGGGGACAGGCTCCGCAATCCAGGCAAAGAATTCGCAAGCGTCCGTGACGGCTTCGCGGTAAATCCTCTCTATTTCGCCGACACTAATTCCCGAATCGCGGCATTATAGGATTCCGGGTCTTGGACGGCGGCGAAATGGCTGACATCTTTTAAGATGACCAATTTAGACCCCGGAATCATCTGGGCCATTTTCTCGGTATGGTCGCGCAACACCGCTTCGTCATATTCGCCAAAGACAATGGCAATGGGTACGGTAATTTTGCCGAGCATCTCGGCACTCCAATTGGGCTGCGTCTCCCACATTTTGCCAATCTGCGCCACGAAAGCGTCATATTCATTCGGCGTTTTCGACATTTTGCGGTAATCTTCGCCGCTCCGCTCGATGTAATTTTTGAAGGTGGGATTTTCCATGACTTTGGGATTGACGCCATCCACCGTCACATTGGCGGCATGGGCAAAGACATGACGCAAGCGTTCGGGATGCGACATCGCCATATCAATCCCAATAATTCCGCCATCGCTCCACCCCACCACATCCACTCTGTCGATTTTCAGTTGATCGAGCAGGGCCAAATAATCCGATGCCATCAGATCATAGCCAAAAGATTGCTCATTACGGGTCGAGCGGCCATGCCCACGGCTATCGGCGACAATGACCAAATTGGTTTTCATAAATTCCGTGACCTGGTCGCCCCAGACATCGCCATGACCCAACCCGCCATGAATGAACAAAATCGGCTCGCCCGCCCCATAAGTGGCATAATACATTTTTATGCCATTGACGTCGGCATAGCCAGATTGATTGGCTTTGGGCATCGGGGCATAGGTCGGGAGGTGCGACCAGCGACCCTCGGTCGGTTGCTTCGGGCTGAGCAGGTTATGGGCACCATAGGCAACCGCCAAAACCAAGAGTACCACGCCGAGCGTGGCCGTTACGATTAAATTACGTTTTTTCATTGTAATATCCCCTTATGTTGGTTAGCATTGTGTAAATTATAGGGGCGATTTTGATTAAGCGCAAGAGTATTAATTTATTGGCAAGATAGTGACTTATTCTGAACTTTCCTAAAGAGCGTCAAAAAAAGGGAGCGTCATTCCCCGCCGAAATATCCGTGAAACGGATATTTCGAGTCGGGGAATCCCCCAGGTATTTTGGGAATAATTCGCCTGGGGGATTCCCCGACTCGCGTTCGCCCGTTACACGGACAAACGCGGCGGGGAATGACGATTCTTCTTTAAATTCCAAATGGTTATCCACTTTTTTGCATTTTTTATTCTATCATCAAACATCATTTTTTCAAAAAAATTTCATTTTGGTTAATTTTTTCGATTGACCTATACTCCATTTGAATTTAATCTCAAAAATGAAAGTTTGGTTAATTATTTTGTTGGGAGAATAAAATGGCGATATGGCGTATTCATCATGGAAAAGATTATTGGCAAGAATCAGAGATTAATTTTTGCCTAGAGCAGAATATTGTCGTCATCGGCGGAGATGATGATGACCTATTTTCTGATATTAAAGTCGGCGAATCGATGGTATTATTCAGCAATGTTATGCACGACACACACAAACCATTAGTCGTTGGGAAAATTTGCTCCGATCAGAACTTTGTCGAAGAGTGCAAGAATATTAATGATAGGTTAGTGGCTAAATCAGATTGGCGTTACAGGTACTTCACGCCGATTTTGTACCCGATTATACATAAACTTGAGGATATTGACACTTCATTAATTGGTGGCCCAAGGAAGTTAGCAAATTTAGAAAATGAAACAAATGCAGGAACATTTGAAAAGGAAGTTTTAATTCCGGTGTTTGGCGTATCCAAGGCAATGCTATACGAGATAAATAAAGGAAATATAATTATTAATAGGTTGAGGAATATCGGCCACCCACCATCCCCAGCAACAAAGCCAATATCTTATTAACCTCGGCCAAATCCGATGGACTCATGTCACCGATTTTTTTGCCAAATCTCGATTTTTTTACGGCGCGGATTTTATCGACCATGACCAGGCTGGGACTTTGCAATCCATTTTGATTATCCGGGTTAATGCGTACTCTGTGCGGGGTCATTATTGTGAGGTCACTGGTCAAAACACTCACCACCACCGACTCCGTGACCGAAAAATCAACCGCCTGCAAAATGACACTTGGTCGTGGTTTATTGGTGTATTCACCACTGCCAGATACCGTCCAGATTTCCCCCCGCTTCATTAAATTTCTTCCTCATCGCCCAGGGAATCAAGAAACGCCATTACCTCAATCTCGTGTGGGTCGCCCTCTAACTCACGCGCCCGTTTCGCGGCAAGGGCATGAAATTCGGCCACGGTTTTCACGCCAAGGCGATCAAAAACCGACTTAAAATGCTCATATTCTCTTTTTTTCCGTTCCTGGTCCTGTTCCACCAAATGGCACAGATAGGCACTGGTGGAATCGTAACCACCCAAAGCAATCTGCGCCTCGATCCATTGCTGTAATGGATTTGGCACGTCAATGCTGACATGGGCTAAAGATGCTGTCATAATGCTCTCCTAAATTTTCATTGATGCCAACAAAGGCAGCTAAATCCCACATAAATAATGACATTAAATCTGGGAAAAAGTCAAACCAAGCCAACCAACCGCCCTACCCCTTTGCCGCTTGGCGACTCCCTTGCCGAGCCGACGACAAATCATGCGCCGCCAAATAATCGCGCAAGGCATCCGTCACCACCTGGTTGAGCGACACCCCTAACCGCGCCGCCAACAACGCCGCGCCCTGGTGCAATTCGGGGCCGGGACGCAGGTTAAAACTACCCTTGAACGGCAGATTGGCCTCGCGCCCCTCGGACGCACAAGCCTCCAAATAATCCTCCACGGCGGCGTGAAAGGCGGGTTTGACTTCCTTGGCCGTCTCCGCCTCCCATGTCACCAGATCAGAAATAAACGCCAACCGCCCGTGAAACACCTCGTCTTCGGGGCTATAGTCAATCGTCGTGAAATAACCACGATATTGCAAAGTTTCGTTCATAATAATCCCTCTTTATCTAAAACCTCGGTGATGTAATCAATCAGGTACAATTTCACCCGATTGCCAGGGTGGGGTTTGTGCAAATACAAACTAACGGCAAATTCATGGCTGAATCTACGGCGTGACCCTCCCGTTTTACCCGTCTTATCCTCACGATACCCCACCCCTTCGAGCAATTTTACCAATTCGTCCCAGGTAAAGTCCTTTGGCCGCGACAGAAACCGATCCTCCAACTTCTCCCGTTGAGACATATTTTTGCCCTCTTTATTTTGCGAGTTTACAACGAACCTGAATCATTTGCAACTAACTTTAGTTGCAACATTGGGATCAGAAAAACCTACACCAACGCTCCCGCCGCCTTGGTGATCCGCCGCATCGCCTCCTCAAGCTCCGCCATTGCCGAGGCATAGGAAATGCGGAAATAAGGCGATAATCCAAACGCGGTGCCAGGCACCACCGCCACCCCCTCGGCATCCAACAAATAATCGGCGAAATCCATATCGGATTTAATCACTTTGCCATCGGGGGTTTTGCGACCAATTGCGCCGGCGCATGACGGGTACACATAAAAAGCACCCTCTGGCGTGATACAGGACAGACCAGGCGCCTTATTCAACGCCGCCACACAAAAATCGCGGCGTTTTTGGAACGATTCATTGCGCGCACCCATAAAATCCAAACCGCCATTTAACGCCGCCACCGCCGCCGCTTGGCTGACCGAGGACGGATTCGACGTCGATTGCGATTGCACCATCGCCATCGCCTTGATCAAGGGGGCGGGGCCGCCAGCATAGCCAATCCGCCAGCCGGTCATGGCATAGGATTTCGACACGCCGTTACAGGTCAAAACCCGATCCGCCAATCGCGGTTCAACCGCCGCAATCGCGTTGAATTTCCAGCCGTCAAAGGTGATATGTTCGTAAATATCATCGGCCATGACATAGACATGGGGATGATTTAACAAAACCGCCGCCAAAGCCGCCAATTCATCGCGGCTATAACCCATGCCGGTGGGGTTAGAGGGCGAGTTTAAGATCAGCCATTTGGTTTTGGGGGTAATCGCTTGCGCCAAGGCCGAGGCGGTTAATTTAAACCCCGCATTTTCGCCGCAAGCGACGGTCACGGGTACGCCCTCGGCCAATTCCACCATGTCAGGGTACGACACCCAATAAGGCGCGGGGATGATGACTTCATCACCAGGCGACAGACTCGCCATCAGGGCATTATAAAGAATTTGTTTGCCGCCCGTGCCGACGCTGATCTGATCTTTGCCATAGACCAGGCCATTTTCGCGTTTGAATTTATCGCTGATGGCTTGTTTCAGGGCGGGGGTGCCATCGACATCGGTATATTTGGTTTCGCCGCGGCGAATGGCGGCAATTGCCGCTTCCTTTATCGCGTCGGGCGTGTCAAAATCGGGTTCACCGGCGGACAGAGCGATAATATCGCGTCCGGCTTGCTTTAAGGCGCGGGCTTTGCCACTAATGGCAATGGTGGGCGAGGGTTTAATCCGCGCCAAGCGGGCTGCGAGTAAAGTCATGATAGGGTTTACTTTCTTAGCGTTAAATCGGGTGACAATGGGTTCAACATAGATGGGTAATTTTAACATCTTTTGGTCAAAAAGGTTAAGGGGGTACGCAAAATGCCACGCTATGAACTCGTTATAGGCAACATGAATTACTCATCATGGTCGATGCGGGCGGGATTGGTCATGGCCGCCAGTGGGGAAGATTGTCAGCAAACCGCCATTCAACTGCGCCAGCCCGATACTGAGGCCAAGATTCGCCATTATTCCCCATCGGGCAAGGTACCCTGCCTGATTGATCACCAGACCAAAACACCCGATGGCAAACCCCTGGCAATTTGGGACAGTTTGGCGATTGCCGAATATATGGCTGAAAACCACCCTGAGGCCCATTTATGGCCGCGTGATGCCTCCGCCCGCGCCATCGCCCGTGCCGTCACCGCCGAAATGCATAGTGGCTTTACGGCTCTGCGTACCCAATGCCCGATGAACATCCGTCGCCGCGTGGCGGGTTTTGTCCCCACTCCCGACACCGCCAAAGACATTGCCCGCATCACCCAACTCTGGCAAAATTGCCAAAGCGAATTTGCCCAATCTGAATTTACCCAGGGGGGGAAATTTCTGTTTGGCCCCGCCCCCACGATTGCCGATTGGTTTTATGCGCCGGTCGTGTCGCGTTTTGTCACTTATGGTATTGAACTTGATGCCGCCGCGCGTGACTATGTGGCGGCGATGGTGGCGCATCCGATCATGGCACGCTGGCTCGCCAATGCCCAAGCCGAGGCCTGGAGTATTCCGGTTTATGACGATTAATGAGATTAGTCCTGGCATCGAGATCACGCATTTGGCGGATTTGTGCCAATGCCGGGTGGTTTTGCCCAAAACTTCGCCGCAACCCAACGCCGCCGCCAGTGTCATTAAGCGGGTGGCCGCGCTGGGCCAGGCGGGGGCGGGCGATGTCGCTTTTTACGGCGATGAAGCCCACCGCGCCCAGGCCCAATCTTGCCAGGCCACCGCCCTCATCACCTCGGACAAATTGGCGGCAGATTTGGCGGCAAGTTCGGTCCTATTGTTGATTTCACCGATGCCACGCCTGGCTTATGTGCAGGCGGCTTTGCGCTTGCATCCCGAACCGCCCCTCACCCCCAACATCGCCGCTACCGCTTTGATCGCGGCCTCCGCCACCCTCGGAAAAAATTGCCGCATTGATGAAGGGGCGGTGATTGGCGAGAATGTGCAGTTAGGCGAAAATTCTTGGGTCGGAGCCCATGTGGTGATTGGCGACGGGGTCAAAATCGGCAAAAATGCCCGCATCCACCCCAATGGCAGCATCAGCCACGCCCGCATTGGCGATGATTTCACGTTATTTCCCAACAGTATGATCGGCAGGCCGGGGTTTGGCTTTGTGGATCGGCGGCACTTGCCGCGCCCGCCTGACACGCCCGTGCCGCCGCCGGGCCTGGTGCGCATTCCGCAACTGGGCGGGGTGATTATCGGGCATCAGGTCGAAATTGGTGCCACCAGCACGGTGGATCGCGGTACGCTGGGCGATACCGTGATTGGCGATGGCTGTAAAATCGATAATGGGGTGCAAATCGCCCATAATTGCCAATTGGGACGCATGTGTATTTTGACCGGGCATGTCGGCTTGGCGGGCAGTGTCACCTTGGGCGATGGGGTGGTTTTGGGCGGCGGGGTGGTGGTTTCCGACCATGTGTCCATTGGCGACGGCGCCCAGATTGCGATGGGGAGTTTCGTCGCCCGCAATGTTGCCGCCAAAGCAAAAATGGGCGGTACGCCCGCCATGCCGATCCGCCAATGGCATCGGCTTAACCTAAAATTGGCCGCATGGCTAAGGGAAGGGAAAGATGTCCCAACCTAAAATCCGCCAACTTCCCGCCAATTTGGTCAATCAAATCGCCGCCGGTGAAGTATTGGAACGCCCCGCCGCCGCGGTCAAAGAATTGGTCGAGAATGCCCTGGATGCCAAGGCGCGGCAGATTGATGTCACCATAAGCGAGGGCGGCAAAAATCTTATCACCGTCTCGGATGATGGAGTCGGCATGACCGCCGAAGACCTGCCCCTGGCCTTGCAACGCCATGCCACCTCGAAATTGCCGAGCGATGATCTCATGGCCATCCATAGTTTGGGTTTTCGTGGCGAGGCCTTGCCCTCGATTGCCGCCGTGGCGCGTTTGACCGTGACCAGCCGGGTTGCCCAGGCCCCGCATGGCTGGAAAATTACGGTCGAGGGCGGCACCCTTGACCAGAATATAGGCGGCCTGGTGCAACCGGCGGCGCGGCAATCTGGTACCTTGGTCGAAGTGCGCGATCTGTTTTTTGCCACCCCGGCCCGTTTGAAATTTTTGAAGTCAACCCGCAGCGAGTCCGAAGCCGTCCACGATGTTATCACCCGCCTGGCCCTGGCCTATCCCGCCGTCGGTTTTAGCCTCAGCGAAGACGGGCGGGTAAAATTGCGCCTGGTACCCGAAAACCTGGCACCTGAAAGCCTGGTACGCGCAGGCCTGGCACCCGAAAACCTGGTACCCGAAAGCACGACCCCCGCATTAGGCGGTGATGCGAATGCCCATCGCCGCGCCCGCTTGCGGCACATTATGGGGGACGATTTTGCCACCAATGCCTTGCCGATTCATGCCGAGCGCGAGGGGGTGATTTTAACTGGCTTCGCCGGCCTGCCCAGTTTCCACCGCAGCAACAATCTGATGCAATATTTGTTTGTCAATGACCGACCGGTGCGGGATCGCTTGTTATTGTCTTGTGTGCGGGTGGCCTATGGCGACACGCTGCCGCCTGGCCGCCATCCGGTATTGGCCTTGTACTTACAACTCCCCGAATCCGAATTGGATGTCAATGTCCATCCCACCAAAGCCGAAGTGCGCTTTCGCCAGCCCGCTTTGATCCGTTCCTTGCTGATCACCGGCATCAGCCAGTCGCTGATTCAGGCGGGTCACCGTTCAAGTTCCACCGGCGGCGATGCCGCCCTGTCGGTGTTGGAACAACGGGTACAGCAACAACAGGCGCAAGGGGGTGGTTATCGCGCTGGTTCTTGGCCAGGGTCTTCTCGGCCAGGGTCTTCTCGGCCTGGGTCTTGGCCTGGTTCTTATCAAGCCCCGGCCTATCGCCCCGCTTCGGCCCCGGATTGGCAGGCCCCCTTATCGCCGCCGCCTGGCACTGTCCCCCTGGCGGGCGCGGTGCATGAGAATATGCGGGGATTCCGTTATGACACCGCGTCGCCCGTCCCCGCCAATGCCCTTTTCGCCGCCGCCCCCGCCGCCGCGATTGAGGAAAATCCCGAAGACTACGCCGCCCGCGATTTTCCCTTGGGGGCCGCACGGGCGCAGCTTCACGCCACCTATATCATCAGCGAAACCCCGGATTCGGTGATCTTGGTCGATCAACATGCCGCCCATGAAAGATTGGTCTATGAGCGGTTAAAATCAGCGCGGGCGGTGGGCGGCATCGCCACGCAAACTTTGCTTATTCCCGAAATTGTTGAACTGACCGCCGCCCAATGCCGCATTTTACTCGCCCACCAAAGCGATTTGAGCGCGATGGGTTTGGCGGTTGAAGAATTTGGCGACGGGGCCGTGGCGATCCCTGCCATTCCCGCCGCCCTCAGCCGCCTGGATGTCAAGGGCTTGATCCAGGATTTAGCCGATGGCTTGGCCGCAGACCGCGCCGTGACGGACAAAAATGGCGAGGCCGCCCGTGAAATTATCACCGATAATTTGAACCATATTGCCGCCAGCCTGGCCTGTCATGGCTCGGTGCGGGCGGGGCAAAAACTCTCCGCCGCCGAGATGAATGGCCTCTTGCGTGAAATGGAGACCACGCCTTTGTCCGGCACCTGTAACCACGGTCGCCCGACCTGGATCGAATTGAAAAAAAGCGATTTGGAGCGGTTGTTTGCGCGGCGATAGGGTAGGGCAGTACGTAGGGGAGTCGATAGGAAGGTTTGGGACTTATTCGGACTTTCCTTAGAGCCTATGCGATAATTATTAAAAGTTGAGTTAGTGCGTCTTCACCCGCCGCTTGCGTTAGCAAGCGAGTCGGGTGATCCAGCTTTGACGCGCGTCTGCGCGTCAAAAATCGTATTTTTTGCTCGAAATAGACATTTCGAGCAAGCTGGATACCCCGACTCGCCGCATAAATGCGGCGGCGGGGTAAGACGCAACTTAAAGTTCATAATATGATACTTAATTTTGAATCAGGCTCTTAGGGAAGGTCTGAATAAGTCGAAAATCTATTTACCCCCCCTTCTTTAGAAGGGGGGG
>JASGCR010000269.1 GCA_030054015.1 Candidatus Symbiobacter sp.
AAGCAGGAAGGGGGGGTCAGTACGACTTATTCAGACCTTCCCTAAGCAGGAAGGAGAGGGCATCACTGTTTCTCGACGTTCAGAATGACATTACCCAATCGGCATTTTACCCTCAACCGACAATTGGTTGACCACATCCGCCAGGGACAAGATTGTCTGGCCTTCGCTGCCCAAACGCCGCATCGCAACCAAGCGGGATTCGGCTTCACGCGCCCCCACCGCCAAGATCACCGGTACTTTGGCCAGGGAATGGTCGCGGATTTTGACATTGATTTTCTCGTGCCGCACGTCGCATTCCGCCCGCAGCCCGGCCTGGCGCAAGGCGGCGGTCACCTCCCGCCCGTAATCGTCAAAATTATTGGTAATCGGCGCAACCACCACCTGCAAAGGTGCCAGCCAGAACGGCAATTTTCCGGCATAATGTTCAATCATAATACCGACAAAGCGTTCCAGCGAGCCCAAAATGGCACGATGCAGCATGACCGGACGGTGACGACCGCCATCCTCGCCAATGTAACTGGCATCGAGCCGTTCCGGCAAAACAAAATCGAGTTGCAATGTGCCGCATTGCCAGGTGCGGCCAATCGCATCCAACAGATGAAATTCGATTTTGGGGCCGTAAAACGCGCCTTCGCCTGGCAATTCTTCAAAGGCCAAACCTGCATCGCGCAAGGCGCGGCGCAGGCCATCTTCGGCACGATCCCACACCGCGTCGCTGCCCGCCCGCACATCGGGGCGCAGGGCCAATTTCACCTGATATTGCTCGAACCCCAGCGTGCGATACACCCCCAATTGCAATTGGATGTAATCGCGGCATTCGCTGAAAATTTGCGCCTCGGTGCAAAAAATATGGGCATCATCTTGGGTAAAGGCGCGCACCCGCATGATGCCATGCAAGGCCCCCGACGGCTCGTTGCGGTGACAGGCGCCAAATTCGGCATAACGAATCGGCAAATCGCGGTAAGATTTGAGGCCCTGGCGGAAAATCTGGACATGGCCGGGGCAATTCATCGGTTTGATACCGGCGCGGCGTTCGCCCCCATCGAGATCGATTTTATACATGCCATCGCCGTAAAAATCCCAATGACCACTGGCGACAAACAAGGATTGATCGATCAATTGCGGGGTTTTCACCTCGTCATAACCGGCCGGGCCAAGCCGCGTCCGGATTAAATTTTCCAATAAGCGATACACCACCCAGCCTTTGGGGTGCCAGAATACCTGGCCTGCCGCTTCTTCTTGGACATGGAACAAATCCATCTCGCGGCCCAGTTTGCGGTGATCGCGCTTTTCCGCCTCGGCCTGTTGGAACAGCCACTGGTCGAGTTCGGCCTGGGTGTGAAACGCCGTGCCGGTAATGCGTTGCAATTGCGCATTTTTGGCATCGCCGCGCCAATAAGCCCCGGAGACTTTCAGCAACTTAAACGCATGACCCAACCTGGCCGTCGAGGGCAGATGCGGGCCACGGCAGAGATCAAGCCAATTGCCCTGGCGGTAAATGCTAATCGCCTCATGCCCCGGAATTTGCGGAATCCATTCGGCTTTGAATTTCTCGCCGCGTTCGGCAAAATATTTTATCGCCTGGTCGCGCGGCCATTCTTCGCGGTGGATTGCGATGCCGCGCTCCACGATCTCGTGCATCCGTTTTTCGATGGTGACCAAATCGGCATCGGTAAAGGGGATGTCGCGGGCGAAATCATAGTAAAACCCGGTTGGTGTCACGGGTCCAAATGTCACCTGGGTACCGGGGAACAGTTCTTGCACCGCCTCGGCCATAATATGCGCGGCATCGTGGCGCAATAATGCCAAGGCATCGGGCGATTTGGCGGTGATGATTTCGATCTGGCAATCCTGGTCGATCACGGCGGCAAGATCGCGCAATTGCCCATTAATCTTAATCGCCAAGGCCGCCCGCGCCAGGCCCGCGCCAATAGACTCAGCCACGGCCAACCCGGTCACCGGGGCCGCAAATTGTCGCGTCGACTGATCTGGAAGGGTAAGTGACAACATTATAAATCAAAATCAAATAAGGGGGTTTTTGGCAATTTCATCGATTCTCTCACCGCGTGTGGGGTTTCCAAGCTTTACCTAAATTCCCGACTTAACGCCATAGAAATAAGGTCATAATTTTACCATCAATGACAAAAAAAGAAATACGCCTTGTTGTCGTTAAAGGCAAGGGGGTAGATTTTTGCGGCGACACGATGCCGCCCTAAATATCAAAATCGGCGGCGATGCGGCCTTGGGACGGGATTTTGGCGGCATCGGCGCGCTGGCACAGATGTTCAACCGTAAGAGGGGACAATTCTTGCCAAATTTTTTGGCTGATGTCGTGCCACAAGGGAGCAATGACTTTTTGGCTGAGGGAGGAAGCAGAGCCACCCCCCAGATGCTTTTCCCCATCTGAGGATGGCGGGGCTGGCTCATGCTGCAACGCCTGAAAAATCATGCCTATGGTGATGTTGCGCCGCTCCCGCGCAAGGCGGTAACCGCCATGCGGCCCCCGCACCCCGGCCAAAATTTGGGCGCGGGTTAGTTCTTGCAAAATCGGCTCTAAACTGCGGCGAGCAATGCCAGCCCGGCGGGTAATATCGTTCGATGAAACCAGCCTTCCGCCCGAATGCCAGGCAATATCCAACACGATTTCAATCGCAATAAAGGCGCGGCTGGGCAGGCTGATGATCGATGCGGGTAAGGTCATGGGGTCGCCCCGGTTTGTGCTGAAGCGGCGGACGGTTTGACTCCCGTTGAAATTCCGGTTGAGCCAAAACCTTTTTCGCCGCGTACGCTCTCGCTCAGTTCGGTGACGATCTGCCATTCGACGCGGCAAACCGCTTGAATCACCATTTGGGCGATGCGGTCGCCCGGCGCGATGGTGACATCCTGGTCACCCAAATTGATCAGCAAAACTTTAATCTCGCCGCGATAATCGCTGTCGATGGTGCCGGGGCTGTTCAGCACGGTGACGCCATGTTTGACGGCCAGGCCGGAACGGGGGCGAATTTGGGCTTCGTATCCAACCGGCAAAGCCAGGGCAAAACCGGTCGGGATCAAGCGACGCTGCCTGGGGGCCAAAATCACGGGGGCGGTGATTGCCGCCGCCAAATCTAAGCCCGCCGCCCCTGGCGTGGCATAGCCCGGCAGCGGCAAGCCGGTACCATGCGCCAGGGCTTGCAGCGGGATAATCAGCGATAACGGGGATGGGAGGGATGTGGGATTTTCTGTCATGCGCTATTTTTGGCTAATTTTGGATGCGTCGCAAGCAAAATTGTCGTCGTTCCTGCAATTTCGAGTGAGCAAAAAGAATTTCAATAAGTTAGCGTCATTACCCGCCAGCCTGCAAGCGGGTTTCCGCTTGCAGGCTGAGTCGGGTAATCCCCCAGGAGTTTTAGGAACAATACTCCTGGGGGATTACCCGACTCGAAATATCCGTGTTCCACGGGTCGCCGCGTAAGTGAAAGCGGCGACAAAATAAAGTTGCCGCCGCTTTCA
>JASGCR010000270.1 GCA_030054015.1 Candidatus Symbiobacter sp.
CTGCAAGCGGATTTCCGCTTGCAGTCCGAGTCGGGTAATCCCCCAGGAGTATTGTTCCCCAAAACTCATGGGGGATTACCCGACTCGAAATACCCGTGTGCCACGGCTATTTCGGCGGGTAATGACGCTCCTTTTTTTGGGAATAACACTCCTGGGGGATTACCCGACTCACATTATCCGTAAACGGATAATGTGGCGGGTAATGACGCCCTTTAGGATGCTCTGATTAAGTCACAAATTTGCCAAAAGAACCGCGCATTTGCGATCTCGGCCTTTAGCTGCGAGCCGAAGGCGAAGCAGGAAGCCGCGAAGCAATCCAGAAAAATCGAATAATTTCAAGATTCTACTGGATTGCTTCGCGGTTGCGATGCAACCGCTCGCAAATGCCACTTTTTTGTTTTTAGGACTTATTCAGACCTTCTTTAGGAAGGGGGCGTAAAGGCGAATTTTCTAAGACACGGGGTATACAATATAAAAAAAGCAGGTGTCGTTCAGCTCAGGCTTGAGATACGAACCACCTGCAATTTTCTTATATTTCGCATATTTCCCGCTGTCAATGCCTCTCTATTTTTCTGAATAAAAAGCAAACGCTATGGCTTGCCATTCAATATGAAATAAGCTAACAAGCGCAAGGTCATACGCAATTAAAGTGGCGCATAATGTGGCGCCCTGGCATCGGAGGAAAACATGAAGTTGAAATACGGGTATATCGGTTTGGGAAATTTGGGCGGGCATTTGGCCTATAATCTGGTCAAGGCGGGCTTCCCCCTGGTGGTCACCGACCTCGACAAAAAAAACGCCGAGCGTCACATCGCCGCCGGAGCCAAATGGGCGGCGACCCCGCAAGAACTCGCAGCGCAAGTCGATTGCGT
Organism: Candidatus Symbiobacter sp.; assembly: GCA_030054015.1. Lineage (GTDB taxonomy): Bacteria > Pseudomonadota > Alphaproteobacteria > Elsterales > Elsteraceae > JASGCR01. The sequence continues at coordinate 873 of JASGCR010000270.1, forward strand.
GATCACCTGCCTGCCCAGCCCCAAAGTCACCCGCGCCGTGCTGGATCAAATTTTGCCGGTCATGAAATCCGGGACTAATTGGATCGAAATGTCCACCCTGGGCCGCAATGACATTACCGCTTTGGCGGAATACGCGGCGCAACACGGGGTGAAAACCCTGGCCTGTCCGGTCACGGGCGGAGTACATCTGGCGGCGCAGGGAAAAATCACCGTCCTGGTCGGCGGCGATACCGCGATGTTTGAAAAACACCAGCCCGCTTTGCAAGTCATGGGCGATAAAATCTTCCACCTCGGCGACATTGGCAGCGAGGCCGTGATCAAAGTCATCACCAACATGCTCGCTTTTATCCATTTATTGTCGTGCGGCGAGGCTTTGATGCTCGCCAAACGCGGCGGAGTTGATCTGGCCCAGGCTTTCCATGCCATCAAAGCATCCTCTGGCACCAGTTTCGTCCATGAAACCGAGGGGCAATTGATCCTGAATGGCAGTTACGACATTGCCTTTACGATGGATTTGGCCCTAAAAGATTTGGGCTTTGCCATGGATTACGGCCGCGAATTTGGCGTACCATTGAATTTGGCGGCTTTGACCCAGCAAACTTTTATCACCGGTGCCGCCACCTATGGCCGCGACGCGCAATCGACCCAAATCGTGAAATTGCTTGAGGATGCGCTGAATACCGATCTGCGCGCCCCCGGTTTCCCCGCCCGCCTGGAATAGCAGGCACGGCCTGCAGCGATCAGTTTTTTCATCGCGTTCTTTGAAACATTACGCGACATATTCTTTGAGGTGAGTCATTAATGGAATGATTAAGGGGGGTGATGACGAATGACGGAAATGCTTCGCATTAAAATCGAGATTATCGATCCGATTTTGGGGTACTTGCTGGTGGCGGCATCGCGTCAGGGCTTGCGCTATATTGCCCTGGGCGATGATGCGGCGTTATTAGAGCATGAGATGCTCCGCCGCCTGCCCCAGGCCGAGTTTTCCGACCAGGCAGTTGAGACCACAGCGATGACGGAATGGTTTGCCGCCCTGGTCGAATTATGCCACGGGCGCGTCGCGGCCAAAATGCCGCCCCTCGATATCCATGGCACGGATTTTCAAAAAACCGTGTGGGCGGCGTTGTTCAACATCCCGCGCGGCGAAACCCGCACCTATCAAGACATTGCCCAAAAAATCGGCAACCCCAAAGCATCGCGCGCGGTCGGTGCCATGGCGGTGGCCAGAAATCCTTTGGGGATCATTATTCCCTGTCACCGTGTCGTGAATAAAGACCAAAATGCGCCCGAAAAATATGGTTTTGGCCCGACCCGCAAACGCGAACTCTTGCGCCGCGAAGGGGTGAAACGTTATTTGGCCGAGTTTAAGGACGGGTGATGAGATACGTACTTGACACTAATATCCTCGCTTACGTGGCAAGAGGAAGTGAAAAAATTGCCGGATGGGCTGAGGAATCCGAGGCGAATGAGATGTTCATTGCGGCGATTACCCTGGCCGAACTGCTGCATGGTATAAATAGAATGTCGGATCGTTCTTTCAAACGGAAAAATGAAATTATCGTCGAAAGCTTTCAAGACAGCGTTCTTCCTTTCACGATCGATTCGGCCATTGTGGCTGGAAAATTGCTCGCTCAAACCCCAAATGGAACCATTCGTAAGAATTCCTTTGATATTTTAATTGCGGCCACATCTATTGCGCATGATTGTTGTTTGGTGACGAATAACGATAAAGATTTTGCCCTCTACCCAGAATTACGTTGGATTAACCCGATAAAGGGCAGCAAGTCTTGGCATTTTGACGCGTATTGAAATCAACCCAAAAATAAGTTATTTTGATAGGGAAAGACATTTTTGCGCCCAATTTTGCGCCAGGAGAGGCAAATGGATTACGTCAAACACGATGCCGGTACGTCAGATGACCAATCCGATATGTATCAAGATCACGCGAAGACAATTTCGTCAGTAACGAAATTAGACTTGGCATCAAATGTGACCAGCAAAATTCGGGGGTTAACGGGCGTTGAAATGATGCACGCTTTACGGCAATTTCCCCTCGATGACCCGAATTTTGATATTATGGCCTTGCGCGAAGAGCGGTAATTTGCGCGTTTTTTGGCAACCAAAACAAGGTTAAATTTCTTCCTCACTATTACGGGGAGACTAATTTAACAGACTAATCGTCATCAGCATCAAAGTCTGGTTGTGTAATTTCTCCTTTTGTTTCTAATAGGTATGCCGATTTTATCAGACTATCTATTTGAATGAGAAGCCCAGGTAATAATTCTACTGTCGATTCCCAAATTTCATACAAATTCTCATCACGAAAATATTCATGTGACACAATATTCCTAAAGCTACTTAAATCTTCCCACGGAAAATTTGGATGATCTTCGGTAAATTTCTTGTATTTTTTGATTATCTTACCAGCTGCCTCACCGATTATTTCGATTTTTCTTTCTACAGCACTTTGTAACATGTCATCATTGAAAAAATCCTTCTCTTCCTTGCCTTCAACAAAAGCAAGTGCGCGCTCAATTGCAGATTTTATGTCGTTCAACCTCTGAATTAAAGAATATGTCATTTTTATATAGCCCT
>JASGCR010000271.1 GCA_030054015.1 Candidatus Symbiobacter sp.
AGTTGGGTAATCCCCCAGGAGTTTTAGGAATAATACTCCTGGGGGATTACCCGACTCGGACTGCAAGCGGATTCCCGCTTGCAGTCCGGCGGGCAATGACGCTCTTCTTTTTAACCCGCTAATTCTTGGCTTTGTCCACCAGGCGGTTGGCGGCGATCCAGGGCATCATGGCGCGCAATTTTGCCCCCACCTGTTCGATCTGATGCCCGGCCTTGCGGTGGCGTTCGGCTTTGAAACTGGCTTGGTTGGCGGCGTTTTCCAGCACCCAATCGCGGGCAAAGCGACCGGATTGAATATCATCCAAAATCCGCTTCATTTCGCGTTTGGTGTCCGGGGTGATGAGGCGCGGGCCGGTGACGTAAGAGCCATATTCGGCGGTATTGGAAATCGAATAAAGCATGTTGGCAATGCCGCCCTCATACATCAAATCGACGATCAATTTCACCTCGTGCAGGCACTCGAAATAGGCCATTTCCGGGGCATAACCGGCTTCGACCAGGGTTTCAAAGCCCGCCGTCACCAAATCGACCAAACCGCCGCATAAAACCGCCTGCTCGCCAAATAAATCGGTTTCGCATTCTTCGCGGAAGCTGGTTTCGATGATGCCGGCGCGGCCACCGCCAATCGCCGAGGCATAGGCCAGGGCAATGTCATGGGCATTTTTGGTCGCATCTTGGGCCACCGCGATCAAACACGGCACCCCGCCGCCGCCCGCATATTGGCTCCGCACCGTATGACCGGGGCCTTTGGGGGCAATCATAATCACGTCCAAATCGCTGCGCGGGGAAATTTGGGCAAAATGCACCGAAAAACCATGCGCCGTCGCCAAAGCCGCGTTTTGCTTCATATGCGGCGCGAGGTGATCGCGGTAAATGGCGGCATGATGTTCATCGGGGGCGAGCAACATGACAATATCGGCATTTTTGGCGGCCTCGGACGGCGGCAAAACCGTGAAACCCGCCGCTTTGGCTTTGCCCACCGAATGGGAATCCGACCGCAACGCCACGATAACTTCCTTGACCCCGGAATCTTTGAGGTTAAGGGCATGGGCATGGCCTTGGCTGCCATAGCCAATAATGGCGATTTTCTTTGATTTCACGAGATTGACATCGGCATCACGATCATAATATATCCGCATTTCATGGGTTTCCTTAAACCAGGTTAAACATTACGCCAAATTTCGACGGCAAAATATCAAATTGTCGTCAAAAATACAACCGCCTTTGCTTGGCTCAGATGCCGCCCTTAAAATCCATTCGCGCCGCGGCTTATGGCCACGATGCCGGTGCGGGAAAGATCGGTTAAACCCAAAGGCTGCATTAATTTGACAAAAGCGGTTAATTTGTCCGGCGATCCGGTCATTTCAAACACGAAACTATTATGCGTCGCATCCACCACGCGGGCGCGGAAAATATCCGCCAATTGCAAGGCCTGGGTGCGATTTTCGCCTTCCCCCACGACTTTGATCAGAATCATTTCGCGTTCAATCACGCTGCCTTCGAGGGTCAAATCCCGCACCGCATGAACCGGCACCAAACGGTCTAATTGATTTTTGATTTGTTCAATAATCATCGCGGTGCCGGTGGTGACAATGGTGATGCGCGATAATCGAAGTTCCTTATCGATTTCGGCCACCGTCAGGCTTTCGATATTATAACCGCGGCCCGAAAAAAGTCCAATCACCCGCGCTAACACGCCAGGTTCATTATCAACTTTTAACGACAAAGTGTGGCGTTCAGTCAGTTCGCTCATAATAAGAGCCATCTCTTTTCGGTTTAGGGTTTGGGGATGGGTGCCGCTTCGGTCGGTGGATTAGCCGGATTAGGCGGATTCTTTTTGCGGGTTGCTTTGGGTACCGCCGTGCCATTCAGTAATTTATCAGCCGACAGGTCAATTTCGTGCCGCACCACGCCGGATGCCCCCAAAACCGGTGCCGTTTTGCTGTCAACCGTTACCGCCAAGCCGCCCGCATTGCCGGTACTCATGAGCAAACCGGTGCGACCGGTGGGAACATGGTAACTTTCGCCCGTTTTCAGCAAGCGCGAGAAAATGACCGTATTATTATCTTTGCTGATAATTTCGATCCAACTATCCTCGGTCGCGGTGAACACGATACGGCCATCCGGCGCGCCGTAACTGCCATTGCCGAATGATTTGGCGGCAAGCGGCGTACCGGCTGGGGCCGGCGGGTTGTTGGTTTTGTCATTGGGGGATTTTTCGGGCGCGGTTTTGGCGGGCGTGGGTTTTGCCGCATTATTGGTATTATTGGTTTGCGCGCCGGTCAAATTATTGGTCAATGGCGGCACAGCCCCGATATTCGCCGGTGCCAGGGTCGCAGCGGGGGGCGCAGCGGGGGGCTGGGCCGGAGCCTGGGCGGGTGCCTGGGCCGATTTCGCGCCGCCACCGGCTTGATTAATCGCCAGGGGGGGCGGGGCGGTGCCGGTGGCGGCGGAATTATTCGGAGCCAAAGGCATCAATGGCAATAAATTTTTATCGGTTTGACCAATCCCACTGGCCGTGTTTGGGGAGGTGGGAGCGGTCGAGGGCGGCACCACCGCAAGCGGGGTGGGCGGCAAGGGCGCAATCGGGCCGGGCTCTTGCTTGATGGCGGCGGCCAGGGGTTCCGGCACGTCGCTAATCCGGCTGGATAAATTGCCGACTTCGGAGTGCGTCATATACCAAAAGACAAATATCCCCGCCGCCACAACCGCGCCAATCACCAGAGGAATCCCGCCAGGGATGCGCGATTCGATTTTGGGCATTCGCGCCTCGTATTTGGGTTTTACCGCCTCAACCCCATTTTGATTTTTATACATCGCCACGATATCGACTTCGTTGAGATCGAGGGCGCGGGCGTAACTGCGGATAAAACCAATGCCATAAACCAACCCGGGCAAAGCATTAAAGTCGTTCTTTTCCAAGGCTTCGAGATAGGCGCGGCGGATGCGCAACCGCGCGGCCATCTCCTCTACGGCCAGCCCCTTGGCTTGCCGCGCCTGTGACAGCATCTGTCCCAAATCGGGTTTGGTTAATGATAATTCAGTCATATCGGTCATGTTTTTACCTAATTGTTACCGCCGAACCGCGCCCTGATCAAAAGTTTTTTGACGCGGTGAAAAAACAGGTGAAACCATAACACATCCCAGCCCGCGAATTCTACACCCTTTGTTCATAAACATTTTTTTCCCAAAAGCCAAGCGCATAAAGCCATGGTGGCGAGCTTAACCCAAAATTGGGCCATTGTCATTAGCGGAACTTACCACCCCTCAATATTATACTCTGTTTCCAAATGATTTGCGCTTTATGCCCCCCCTTCCTGCTTAGGGAAGGTCTGAATAAGTCGAGAAACGCTTATGACCCCCCCTTCCTGCTTAGGAAGGGGGGGATAGAAAAGCTAGAATTTTTTGCTAAAAAAATTCATAGCTTTTCTTGGGGGGGTTGGTGCAAGATAT
>JASGCR010000272.1 GCA_030054015.1 Candidatus Symbiobacter sp.
AGGGCTTCGCCCTAAGCGGAGCTTTCCCCCCCTTCTAAAGAAGGGGGGGTAAAACCTGACTTATTCAGACCTTCCTTAAGGAACCTCCGAACACATCCCTGGGTTATTTTAAGGTAACTTTGGGCATTTTACCAGCGAGACAGCCATCTAATGTGGCTTGGAAGGCTTCGTGGGGGTCAAATTCGATGCTGGAGACATCATTATTACAGGTAATCCTGGCCACGGTGATGCTGGCGGGCAGGTCGGGCAAGGGGGTGGTCGAAAAACTATATTTATTGCCAGGAAAGGCGTTTAAGTCAATTCGCAGGGCATCCTTTCCTTTGAATTTAGCAATGATCGGTTGCAATTGGCTTGGTGCCGTCACAATCGGCGGCTTATTTTGCGCCATGAGGCCGGGGGTCGGGGCGGTGACCAGGATCATCCCAGCAAGCCACGCCGCAGAAAACCACCCGCATGTCCTGGGGCGGCGGGCCAACGCGCTCGCCCGCAATCCCAATCCCAATCCCAGCCCCAATCGGTTCCAATCCTGTTTGTGCATAAGACTCACCTTTATTGTCCATATCCTCGGCAAAATACTAAGCCAATTATTCGCGTGGTTTCAACTGAAACCTTTGTGATGGGCGAATCTGATGGGCGCATGGCATCACCCGATGCTTCCATTTTTCAGGCGAGTAGGTTAGCATAATTGTGCGTTGCAATATATCTATAGACTGATATAATTTATAAACATACAGAGAAATTATGCTTTAATTTCTATGTATTATCTGATGTTACACCTCCTCTTGCCAAAGAAAGTGATGTCATTATGACCAATTTTTCTGCTGAAATTACTGCACTGCAAAATGAATGGAAAAATAATCCGCGTTGGGCGAATGTTAAACGCGGCTACACTGCCGACCAGGTGGTGAAATTGCGGGGTTCGTTTCCGATTGAATATACCCTGGCGCGGCGGGGAGCCGACAAATTATGGGAATTGGTCAATGCGCCGGGCTATGTTAATTGCCTGGGTGCCTTGACCGGCGGCCAGGCGATCCAACAGGCCAAAGCCGGCATTCGCGCCATTTATCTCTCTGGCTGGCAAGTGGCGGCGGATAACAATTCGGCGGCGTCCATGTATCCCGATCAATCGCTCTATCCGGTCAATTCGGTGCCGGTGGTGGTTGAACGCATCAACAACAGTTTCCGCCGTGCCGACGAAATCCAAACCTCGAAAGGGGTGGCCCCTGGCGATAAAGATTTTATCGATTATTTCCTGCCCATCGTCGCCGATGCCGAGGCCGGTTTTGGCGGCGTACTGAATGCGTTTGAATTGATGAAAGCGATGATTCGCGCCGGTGCCGCCGGGGTGCATTGGGAAGACCAATTGGCTTCGGTCAAAAAATGCGGTCATATGGGCGGCAAAGTCTTGGTACCAACCACCGAGGCGGTGCAAAAACTCATTGCCGCGCGGCTGGCCGCCGATGTGTGTGGGGTGCCAACCCTGGTCATTGCCCGCACCGATGCCGAGGCCGCCGATTTGCTGACCTCGGATTACGACGAAAATGACAAACCTTTTATCATCGGTGACCGCACCGCCGAGGGATTTTACAAAACCCGCAAAGGGATAGACCAGGCCATTTCCCGCGCCATTGCCTATGCCGATTATGCCGATTTGGTGTGGTGTGAAACGGGTACGCCCGACCTGGCTTTCGCCCGCAAATTCGCCGACGCCGTGCATAAAAAACATCCGGGCAAGATGTTGGCGTATAATTGCTCGCCCTCGTTCAATTGGAAGAAAAATCTCGACGATGCCACCATCGCCAAATTCCAGAAAGAATTAGGGGCGATGGGGTATAAATACCAATTTATTACCCTGGCCGGCATCCATTCCATGTGGTACAATATGTTTGATTTGGCCCAGGATTACGCCCAACGCGGCATGTCGGCCTATGTCGAAAAAGTCCAGGAACCCGAATTTGCGGCACGGGATCGCGGTTACACCTTTGTCTCGCACCAACAAGAAGTCGGCACCGGCTATTTCGACGACGTTACCCAAGTCATCCAAGGCGGGGTTTCTTCGGTTACCGCTTTGACCGGCTCGACGGAGGAGGAACAGTTTCATTGAAATTGAGTGAAACCGTTGCAATTAAAAGTGCCTTTGCGAGCGGGCGGCTTCACCGCTCGCAAAGGCGTGATTCTTTTGGCCAACTTAAGGCTTGTCAGGAGTTTCCTTATAAATCACAGTAATAACGCGAATAACATATCGACTCGTCACAAAGGCCAATATTGGGAACACAATTATAACCGACTTATTATAATGAAATGCCCCGCTTATATTTCCATGCAGAACCTCGATGATGGCATGAGTTATTCCGCAACCCCATGAAATCCCAGGGCCAAACACCATTGTGACCAGGCAGGGCGGCCCAAATTGATACAACAAATCAGGCCGCAAACACGCCAACCCTGCCCCCATCCCCATGATCGACAGGATCATCAGATCGAACGCATTATTTTTTAAGCGGTCGACCTTGAGCATCTTTGAATGACCCAACCAAAATTAAAATAAAGTCGATTAATGTCCAAATGCCACAACCACCTAAAGTTAATAACTGCGCGATGCCTATTCCTGTATGCCCAGTATAAAAACGGTGAACCCCCAAATATCCCAAGAAAAAGCATAACAATAATGTTACAACCCATTCTTTTTGTTCATTATTATTGTTGGACAATTGATCAATTTTTGCGTTATTTACGGCAACACCACATTTTACACAGACGACCGCCTTGTCATCAACTTGATGGCCGCAATTGCTACAAAAAGCCATAATCCCCTCCGAATTTATGCGACTTTACTCTGTCATAACCTTCGCAGTATAAAAACAAACCAATGCAAGACAAGAAAAAAATTTAACCAATCTAGAAATTTGCCAAAAACCTTCCAAACGGCTATAATTAACGCGAAACACACTTAATTTAAGGGGTAAAAAATGGCAGGCCAACGCATATCCGTCCTAACCCTCGAACACACATTATACGTCCCAGATCACGTGACATCGGAATATCGATACACCAAGAAAAAATTTAATTTCCTGAACAAACCGGAGCCGATTTCGGTTGACGAACAACACGGCGAGATTCGCGTCCCTGATGAGGTGATCGCCAAAAATAATTGGCTGCCTGGCATGAAATTTTCTTTTGTGCCGCATAGGCCCAATACGAACAAGCCCACGAAGCGCGATGATCTGGAAATTTATGTCGTCCGCACCGCGACGATTGAGGATTTGCCGGCATTGCCGAAGGAGCCGATACCAGTTTCCAACGCGACCGCAATGATCGGTATTAATTTATCCCGCGTGATCTATACCCCGTTTCCTAAAGGAACCTCTGAATAAGTCCCAAAATCAAAAAAAATGGCATTTGCGAGCGGGCGTTTACGCCCGCGAAGCAATCCAGTAACATCTTG
>JASGCR010000273.1 GCA_030054015.1 Candidatus Symbiobacter sp.
GCCGCTTCGCGGCAAAAATCTGCGGGTAATGACGCTCCCTTTTTTGACGCTCTTTAGCTGCGCGGCGGGAATGGAGGAAGTTAGATGCTTGTTCAGACCCTCCTTTAGAAAGGGAGGTCAAGGCCATACGCTAAAAAACCGACACGCTTTTAAGGCCCCATGAATATTATGAAAGATCAGAAAATACCGTTTAACTTTGCTGTTTTCGCCCTGGCCCTGGTGCCAATGGTCGTCATGCTCACGGCCTGTGTCAAAGACAGCGATAAACTCCCGCCCAAAGAGGCACGCAAGATCGCCCTGCCCTCGCAGGGGGTCACGACCGAAGATAACAGCCTCTCGAACGAGCCCATTAAATTGCCGCCGCCGCAAGAGCAACGCGCCTGGCAAAATATCGGCGGCGGGATCGCGGCTTCGGCGGAGCAAGCGGCGGGGCATGTCGCCCTGGCCGACCGCCTGAAAATAACCTGGCAAGCCCATTTATACGACAAGGATGATCCCAAACAATTCATCCTTTATCCGCCCGTAAGCGACGGCAAAAGCCTGTTCATCCTGGATCGCAATGCCATTTTGCACCGGTACGACCTCGCCAGCGGACGGCAAATATGGCGCACCCATTTGGTCGCAAGCCGCATCAAATTAGCCAGCGAAAGCGGAGTCTACAAAGAATTTATCCCTACCGCCACCCCGTCCGCAACCGGAATTGACCCCGATTCCGAACGCTTAATGACCAATGGCGGCCTGATGGTGGCGGGCGATAAAATCGTGGCCGCCACCGGTGAAAATCAATTGGTGGTCTTGGACACCCGTAATGGTTGGGAGATTTGGCGGCAATCCACCTCATCCCCCTTACGCGCCCCGCCGCTCATAAACCAAGACCGGGTTTTTGCCATTAACAGCGAGAATGTGCTGTTGGCCTATGATTTAGCCCAAGGCAAGAAATTATATGAAGTCCCATCGATCCCTGACGCGGTCGGCTATGTTGGCGGGGCGACTCCGGCCAGCCAGGATGGCTTGGTCGTGGCGGGCTATCGTTCGGGCGAGGTGTTTGGCGTCATCGCCGATAGCGGTCGCGTCGCCTGGGGCGAATCCTTGGCCATGATGCGCCACGGGGAATTGGCCAAAATCTTCCCCGATATTATGGGCCGCCCCTTGGTCGAACGCGGCACTGCCATTGCCGCCAGCCGTTCGGGACAAATTGCCGCCATTGACATGCGATCGGGCGATATTTTATGGGAACGCCGCATCGCCGTCGCCGACCAACCCTGGCTGGTGGGCGAGTTTATTTACCTCGTGACCAAAAATAACGAAATCATGTGCTTGCTGCGCAACAGCGGCAAAACCCGCTGGGTGAGGCCGCTTTTCGCCATTAATAAAAACCCCAGCGATGCTAAGTTAAAACCGGTCGATTTAAAACCAGTCGATTTAAAACTGGTCGGGCCTATTTTGGCGGGCGAGCGTTTGGTGGTCGCGGATTCGGACGGCATGATGCGGTTTTTATCACCCTTTACCGGCGAAGAAATGAGCCATATCGATATGGCCATCGGAATCAGCATTGCCCCCATCGTGATCAAGGGGCAATTAATTATCGTTAATGATCGCGGTCAAATTTACAATCTGCAATGAAAAGAACCCGCCCTCCTTCCAAACCCGTTAAGGATGCATCGGGTGGCTCGGCCCCCCAACATGCGATCAATAAACGCGACACCGTGCGGGCAAGCATCGCAACGCCCCGCCCCCAGGGAGGCCGCGCCCAGCGTGTGATCATTTTGGGCCGCCCCAATGTGGGCAAGTCGACTTTGTTCAACCGCCTGGTTGGGCAAAAATTGGCGATGGTCGATGACCAACCCGGTGTCACCCGCGATTGGCGTCAAGCCGCCGCCCGCGTCGATGATTTGCAATTTGATCTGATTGATACAGCGGGGTTCGAGCAAGCCACCGCCGCCACCGCCCATGACTTAACCGCCCGCATCACCCATCGCACGCTGGAGGCCTTGCGCCAAGCCGATCTCATCCTGTTTGTGTTTGATGCGCGGGCCGGGGTTACGCCGATTGACCGCGACTTGGCGCAATTAGCCCGTGCCAGCAGCTTGCCGGTCATTTGCCTCGCCAACAAAGCCGAGACCCGCGCCGCCGCCCAAATTGCGCTCGAAGGATATGAATTGGGCTTGGGGGCCGCCATCCCCTTTTCCGCCGAGCATGGCATTGGCATCTCCGAACTTTATGATTCTCTGAGACCGCATATTCAATCAGAACCAATTCATGACCAATTTGCCGATGGATTTGGCGACGAGAATATAAACGAATCAAATTTAACCGAGATTGACTGGAAAAATATCGAAAATATCGCGGCCCAATCGGATGAATCAGCTGATGAATCATATGATGAATCATCGGATGAATCAGCGGCTGAGCCAGACCCTAAGTCAGAGGAAATTTTACCTACATCTAGCCGTCCCCTCTCGCTTGCCGTAATGGGTCGTCCCAATGTCGGCAAATCGACCCTGGTCAATGCAATGCTGGGGGAAGAGCGCATGATGACCGGCCCCGAAGCCGGCCTCACCCGTGAATCCATCGCCGCCGAATTATGGCATCAATCCCCCTCCAATGCCGCCTTGCTTTGCCTGCGTTTGATTGACACCGCCGGCATTCGCCGCAAAAAACAGGCCGGGGATGATTTGGAGCAACTCTCGGTGGCCGATAGTTTGCGAACCCTGCGCTTCGCCGAGATGGTGATTTTGGTTGTGGATGGTCAAACCGGCCTGGAAAAACAAGATTTAACCCTGGCATCGATGATCGCCGCCGAAGGCCGCGGCCTGGTCATTGCCGTCAATAAATGGGATGCGGTGCAAGACAAAAACGAAATCCTCGCCGATATGCGCGAGGTCATGGAAAATTCGCTGCCGCAATTGCGCGGGGTGCCGTTGGTCACCATTTCGGCCTTAAAAGGCATTCGGTTGACGCACTTGCTCGACCAGGTCGTGGCGCAATATGGTTTGTGGCAAAGCCGCATCAGCACCGGCGCGGTCAATCGCTGGCTGGCGCGGGCGGTGGCCGCGCATCCGCCGCCTTTGTTCATGGGGCATACGGTGCGGCTGCGTTACGCCACCCAGATCAAAACCCGCCCGCCCAGTTTGGTGATTTTCGCCAGCCGCCCCGACCAATTGCCGGAGTCATATCTGCGTTATTTGATCGGCAGTTTCCGCGATTATTTTAACCTGCCCGGCATTCCCATTCGCATCTCCCTGCGCAAGGGTAAGAATCCCTATGCCGAACGCGGTAATTAAAGAAAGAGCGTCCTTCCCCGTGAGAGCCTGATCCAAAATTAATATTAATAGTTTCAATGAGTTAGGCCTCCCCTTCCTGCTTAGGGAACCTCTGAATAAGTCCTAAGAGTGTCATTCTGAGGTTAGAAAAGTCCGCGCGTAGCGCGGGTAAC
>JASGCR010000274.1 GCA_030054015.1 Candidatus Symbiobacter sp.
GCCGCTCGCAAATGCGCCGTTCTTTTGGCAAAAAAGTGACTTATTCGGAGGTTCCCTAAGGAAACTCTGAATAAGGTGCAAAAATCTCTGACCCCCCCTTCCTGCTTAGGAAGGGGGGGATAGAAAAGCCAGAATTTTTTGCTAAAAAAATTCTTAGCTTTTCTTGGGGGGGGTTGGTGCAAGGCATTGATTCTAATTAGATTTCTGCAATCACCAACCCCCCCGACCGAAGCTAGGCGGCAAGCCGCCAAGCTTCGGTTTCCCCCCCTTCCTAAGCAGGAAGGGGGGGTCACAAATGTTCCTCGACTTATTCAGACCTTCCCTAAGCAGGAAGGGGAGGTCAGTTTTTCCAGGACACAGAGTATAATGGAAATAAAAACGGATCAGGACGCGCAGCATAAAATAAATTGGCAGAAAATGCTAGCCAAGCTTGCACGGCAAATGGGCGACCAGATGGCCGATCTTTTGGTGCCGCCTTCATGTTTGGCCTGCCGTGCGCCGATTGAGCAAGAGGGCGGGTTATGCCCCCAATGTTGGCCGCGCATAAGGTTCATCTCGCCGCCTTATTGCCGCAAATGCGGGCAAGTATGTGAGTATAAAACATCCTTGACGGAAGCGCAAATTTGTCTGAATTGTGTGCTGGCGGCGCAAGATCAATCGACCGAAGCGGCCTTGAACCGCTCGCCGCTTGATCTATGCCGCGCGGCCCTGGTCTATGACGATGCCAGCCGCGCCTTGATTCTGCCCTTTAAGCATGGGGATCGTACCGAGCTTGGCAAAATTTTCGCTAAATTTCTCTATCGCGGCTATAGCGCAGATGAACATGCGGCGGATGTGATCGTCCCCATGCCGCTGCATTGGCGGCGGTTATTTCACCGCCGATACAACCAGGCCGCGCTGCTGGCGCATGAGCTTAGCCGCCTGACCCAGCAAAAGGTGATTGCCGATGCCGTGATTCGCCACCGATATACCCCGGTGCAAGGGCAAATGAGCGGCAAACCAAACCAGATTGGTCACCCCTTGACGCGGCGGCAACAGCGCGAATTAAATGTCAAAAACGCCTTTAAGATCAATCCCCGCCATTGCGCCTTTCTGCAAAATAAGGTTATTTTACTCCTCGATGATGTTTATACAACCGGGGCCAGCTTACGAGAATGTGCGCGGGAGCTGAAACGCGCGGGTGTCCGCCAGGTTTATGGCTTGGCATTGGCGCGGGTGGTACCCAACCGCAACCCTTTTGCCGATTCGCGCCGATGGGCCGCCCAACCGACCCCCGACGACCCGGCGGCACCGATAAAGGTAATAAAGTGATGTGGCACGTTATTTTCCAATATGTGACGCCGCGCTGGCGACCTAAAACCTGGCAACCAAAGACCTGGCAACCGAAAGCCTGGCAACCAAAGACCTGGCGACCGAACCGGCCTGGGGTGGGCTGTGGCCTGTTGCTTTTGGCACTGGGGTGGGGCGGCACGATGTTGCCATGGGCTGAGGCCGCGGAGTTGCGCTCGATCATCGAAATGCAGCCCGATAGTTTGGTCATGCGGAGTGTCGGTGTGGAGGGGGATTATCGCCTGATCCTGCTCAATAAATTTTACCAAAAATGGTATATTCTTGAACGCAATTTTTATGGCAAACCCGAAACCGCCCAGCTTGAGGTCACCGCCCCCAATGACGTGACGGTGGGGCTAGACGGGGCGATGCTGGTGGTGAACGGCCCCAGGGGGAAATATGCGTGTACGCTCGAAGGGGCGAAAAACCAGTTTTTTCGCACCGATAATCGTGCCTGGACCGCCAGTTGCAGCCCCGATCTTTATGTGCGGCATAAAAGCGAAATTTATGCGTCCTGGTCGGAACGTTTGGCCGATAGGTTGCGCGGCAACCGCCCCAATAATCGGCTGATTCAATTGTGGCTCGATCACGGCGAGAAAACGAGCGATCCGCGTTCTGTTTACGCCGCCCAATTGGTCGGAAGCTGTGGCCCAGAGCGTTTGCCCGCCGCCGATCCCACCCAACAAATTGATTATTTCTTTGGCGCCGCCCCGCCTCCCGCCGCGCCAGAGGCCGCCATTCTGACCCGCGACGCGATTGGGCAATGGTTGTTAAAGGCGAATTTTGGTCTGGCTTTTGCCGATTCTGGCGACAAATTGGCCGAAAAACGCATTGGCAGTTGGGTGGCCTTGCCCGCCATGGCGGGAATTTTTGCCAGTCAAATCACGGCCGAGGCGGCGGCGGGAGCGGTCGAGACCGACGGGATCGATGCCGATGCTTTGGTCTATTTATTGGCCTTTGACCTGGCGCAATTGCGGTTGAATTTCAGTCTGGGGGCGGTGCATCCGGCGGTGGGCCCGGTGACGGGCGGGGCGCGGCCGGGCGTGATTGGTCTGGTGCCAGGCGAAGACGGCATCGCCAACAGCGAGCCTTTGGCGCGGGTGGGGCAGGTGCCGCCCTGGGAATTGGAACATCTCGCCGCCAGTTTCAATGGCGGATTTAAACGCGCCCATTCCGCTTTGGGGCAAAGTTCGGAGTCTGGTTTAGGCTCTGGCAAAAGACAAATCCCGGCCGGATTCATCGAATCGGGCGTGGTGTTTAGCAAATTACAGCCTGGTTTTATGACGCTTTATGGCTTAACCGACGGCTCGGTCGGGATGCAAAGCTGGAGCGAAAAATTGGCCTTTGATACCCAGGGCAAAATCGTGTTTGCCCGCCAAAATGGGGTCGCGGTCATTGAAAACGGGCGGCCTGGGCCTTTGATCAATGACGAGGCGGGCGGATGGTCGGGCGACCGCCATCCCTTGCGTTCGGCTTTGCGCAGTGGGGTCTGTCTGGCCCGCAATCCGTCCGGCAATTTTCTGATCTATGGTTTGTTTACCCAGGCGACACCGGCGGTGATGGCGCGGGTTTTCTCGGCCTATCGCTGCCAGGCGGCGATGCAGCTTGATATGACCGATTACCATCTGGTGGATGCCGCCGTTTATCGCTGGGGCGAGCAAGGGATCGAGGCTTTCTCGCTCAGCAACAACATGCGGGCGGCGCGCAAACATAAGCGTTATATCCGCCAAAATGACACCAAGGATTTTTTCTGGCTGACGCGTAAGGCCGAGAAAGCCGCCGTGAATGATCCCAGCCCGTATGTGCTTACTCCCTCGCCCGCAGCCAAACCACCTCCCCCTTCGCCCGATGCCACCGCCCAGCCCGCCAAAGCGGTCGCCAAAAAATCGTTTCTCACCGATTTAAGCAACCGCGCCAAAGCCGGGCTTAAAAAACTGCGGGCCCTGCCGGAGCGAATTTTTTCCAATTTAGAGGGAACAACCTCAAAATGATATACTCTGTATCCTAAAGAATTCCGATTATGACCCCCCCTTCCTGCTTAGGAAGGGGGGGGATAGAAAAGCCAGAATTTTTGTCAAAAAATTCTTGGCTTTTCTTGGGG
>JASGCR010000022.1 GCA_030054015.1 Candidatus Symbiobacter sp.
GACAGATTTATGCCGCTTCGCGGCAAAAATCTGCGGGTAATGACGCTCTTTAGTCGGCGCGGCGGAGAAGGCCTGAATAATTTGCGCAATTGAGGGGTGGTAAGTATGAATAATGACAATTTTGTAAATTTGGGTTAAATAGAGCGAACTTGGCTGAATTTGCCAAGTCAGAATGGGATTAGGTATGGGCATGAAAATTGAATCGCTGAGCATTCGCAATTATAAAGCCTTTCGGGACGTGCAATTGAAAAATTTGCCCGCGATGTGCGTTTTTGTCGGCAAAAATGGGGTTGGTAAATCGACTTTATTTGATGTGTTTAATTTTCTGCAGGATTGTTTGCGTGATAATGTTCGCCATGCGCTTAATAAACGTGGGGGGTTTAATGAAGTTATTTCCCGCGACCAAACCGGCAATATTGCTTTTGAAATAAAATTTCGTGAGAAATTTGATGATGGTAGCAAACCTTTAATTACTTATTCATTAGAAATTGGATTAGATGGAAACCGAGCTGTTGTAAAACGGGAATTACTTAAATACCGCCGCACCGAAAGCGGTAAACCCTGGCATTTTCTAGATTTTAAAAACGGACAAGGGATTGCGATTGAAAATGAAAGTGATTATTCAAAATCAACTAATTTGCAAGAAGAGGGAAATAGGATAGAATTTAAGTTAGAATCACCTGATATTTTGGCACTTAAAGGATTGGGACAATTTGAACGATTCAAAGCCGCTAGTACTTTCCGCAAAATGATTGAATCCTGGCATGTGTCGGATTTTCACATTGATCAAGCCCGCAAAGACACCGAATCCAAAATCGCCGAACATTTATCCAAAAATGGGGATAATCTGGCGAATTACGCCCAATATTTAAGTGAAAATTACCCTGGTAAATTTAAGGAATGTTTAGAAATACTCCCAAAGCGCGTGCCAGGCATTGTCGATGTCACCAGCGAAGCCATGCCCAATGGTGATATGTTGCTGCGTTTCAAAGACGAGTCATTCGAGAAACCTTTTATTGTCAAAACCGTTTCGGATGGAACTATAAAATTCTTTGCTTATTTATTGTTATTGGCTGATCCCAAACCGCATCCGTTGATGGCGGTTGAGGAACCCGAAAACCAACTTTATCCCGAATTATTGCCAGGATTATGCGAAGAATTTCGTGATTATGCCAGGCGCGGCAATCAAATATTTATCTCCACCCACAGTCCGGATTTTCTTAATTTTGTGGAAATTGATGAATTATTTGCTCTTACAAAAAAGATTGGCGTGACGACAATCAAAAAGGTTGCTGAAAATAACCTTATTTCTGATTTGATTAAGGAAGGGGATCAATTAGGATATTTATGGCGCGAAGGAATGATTGATTGGGAGCAAGATTAGTCATGTCCCCGTTTGTTGTATTTTTAACTGAGGAACAATCAATGAAAGAATTTCTTAATTCTTTCATTGAAAGCAATTTTCCATGTTTAAAATTTAAAGTGTTTGCCTATCAAGGTAAGCAAGAATTGGAAAAGAATATTGTGAGTAAATTGCGTGTTCTTACTCATTCATACAAAGATAATGTAAAATTTGTTATACTGCGAGATGCAGATGGCCCGAATTGTATTCAAATTAAAAAAAATCTTGCAAATCTTGCCAATGAGGCTGGTCGTTCTGACGCCATTATTAGAATTGTTTGTCAAGCACTCGAATCATGGTATTTCGGTGACTTAAAAACAGTTGATTTAATACATGGAACGAAACACTACAATAATAGAAAAAAAGCAAAATTTCGTGATCCAGACGAAATCACTCATACGCGCGAGGAATTTACTAAAATCTGTCCAGACTATTCGCAAGTTTTGCATGCGGAAAAATATGGTAAACAAATTAAAATCGAGGATAATACATCTAAGAGTTTCAAGGTGTTTGTTTCAACTTTGGAACAGCTTTCTGGAAAGAAAATTTCCTCAATTCAATCGACACCAAAAAACTTGTTAGAATTTGGCGGTTTGGAATAGCGAACTATTTTAAATGTGCGCAAACTCAATCATCCTTCAAGAAATCTTCTGTGTAATCCCCATTAGTCGGTACTCAAAAAATGACTCGCATCCCACTCCTCACCGCATTAACTGAAAAAATCCTCCTCTGCGATGGGGGTACCGGCAGTCGTGTCCAGGCAATGGACTTGCAAATCGACCGCGATTACTGGGGCCAGGAAAATTGCACCGAGATATTGAACCTCTCCCGTCCCGATATTGTCCGCGAAATTCACCGGGGTTATTTGGATGCCGGTTCCGACATTGTGCAAACCAACTCATTTGGCGGTTCGCCGATTACGCTGGGCGAATTTGACCTCGCCGATCGTGCGCTCGAAATCAACCGCATCGCCGCCGAGATTGCCCGCGCCGCCGTCGCCGATGCCGAATCCGCCGACCCCAACCGACCACGATATGTATTGGGCTCCATCGGCCCCGGTACCCGCCTGCCGAGTCTTGGGCAAATCGATTATGACCGATTAGAACCTGCCTATGAAATCCAGGCGATGGGGTTAATGTCCGGCGGCGTCGACGGTATATTGATCGAAACCTGCCAGGATTTGCTGCAAATCAAAGCGGCGGTGAATGGTGCCAAAAACGCGCGTGAAAAGCTGAATAAAACCCAAGAAAACCTGCCAATTTTCGTGCAGGTGACGATTGAAACCACCGGGTCGATGTTGGTGGGCAGCGACATTGCCGCCGCCGCCACGGTCATTCGCTCGCTCGATATTCCGATGATGGGGTTGAATTGCGCCACCGGGCCGCAAGAAATGGCCGAGCATGTGCGCTGGATCGCCGAGAATTGGGATGGCATGATCAGCGTGCAACCCAATGCTGGCCTGCCTGAACTGATTGATGGCAAAACGGTTTATCCGCTTATTGGCCAGGAACTCTCGGCTTGGTTGCAACGATTCATTAATGATTACGGCATTAATTTGATTGGCGGCTGTTGCGGTACCTCGATCCCCCACATCACTGCCTTGGATGTCATGTTGCGGCAATTGGCAACCGAGCAGGGGGCTCATGGGCAAAACCCGTCCCACCGACCATCCCACCGACCAGCCCCCAAAATCCGCAGCAACCCAGCCTGGGTGCCTTCTTTGGCATCAATATACGGCCAGGTGCCGCTGCGCCAGGAAAATGCCTTTTTTTCCATCGGTGAACGCTGCAACGCCAATGGTTCGCGCCAATTCAAACGGATGCAAGAAGCCGGCGATTGGAATGGCTGTGTCGAAATGGGGCGCGAGCAAGTGCGCGAAGGTTCCAACGCCATCGATGTCTGTACCGCCTTTGTCGGACGCGACGAAGTCGCCGACATGACGCAAATGATTGCCCGCATGTCCAACACCATCAATGCCCCCCTGGTCATCGATTCGACCGAATTGCGGGTGATCGAGGCGGCCTTAAAATTATACGGCGGCAAATCGGTAATCAATTCAATTAATTTTGAAGATGGGGAGGAACCCGCCGCCGCCCGCCTTAAACTCGCCAAAAAATTCGGCGCGGCGATGGTTGCCCTGACCATTGATGAAAAAGGCATGGCCAAAGATGTTGACGGCAAAATCGCCATTGCCCATCGCCTGGCGCGGTTTGCGCATGACCAATTTAAGCTTCCCTACAGTGATTTGCTGATTGATCCCCTGACCTTTACCATTTGTACCGGCAATGAAGATGACCGTGAATTGGGGCTGCATACCCTGAACGCGATTGAAATCATGGCGAAGGACAAAATTTTACACGAATGCCAAATTGTGTTGGGTCTATCCAACATTTCCTTTGGTCTTAATCCGGCGGCGCGGCATGTGCTGAATTCGGTTTTCCTGGATCATGCCTTGCAACGCGGCATGACCGGCGCAATTTTGCATCATTCCAAGATCATGCCCTTGCACAAAATCCCAACATCTGAGCGCGAGGCCGCCGAGGCCTTAATCTATAACCAACCCAAAAATGGCGGCGATCCCTTGCAAGATTTTATCGCTTTGTTTGAAGGCCGCAATGCCGAAGCCGCGGTCAAACGTGTCCGTCACGAAGCGGTCGAAGACCGCTTGAAACAACGCATCATTGACGGCGACCGCGTCGGATTGGACGATGATTTGCAATTGGCGATGGGCAAACATAAACCGCTTGATATTATCAACAGCATATTACTTGATGGCATGAAAGTGGTGGGGGAATTATTTGGTTCGGGCAAAATGCAATTGCCTTTCGTGCTGCAATCCGCCGAAACCATGAAGGCGGCGGTCGCCTGGCTGGAACCATATATGGAGCGAGTCGAAGGCCAGCAAAAAGGCACCATCGTCCTGGCGACGGTCAAGGGCGACGTGCATGATATTGGCAAAAATTTGGTCGATATTATTTTAACCAATAATGGCTATCGCGTCGTCAATCTGGGCATCAAACAACCG
This sequence comes from Candidatus Symbiobacter sp., assembly GCA_030054015.1. Lineage (GTDB taxonomy): Bacteria > Pseudomonadota > Alphaproteobacteria > Elsterales > Elsteraceae > JASGCR01. The sequence continues at coordinate 4,428 of JASGCR010000022.1, forward strand.
ATTGCTGCGATATTGGATGCCGCCAAAACCCACAAAGCCGATGCGATTGGCATGAGCGGATTATTGGTCAAATCGACCGTCGTCATGCGTGAAAACCTGGAAGAAATGACCCGTACCGGTTTGGGCGTGCCGGTGTTATTAGGCGGCGCGGCATTAACCCGCAAATATGTCGAGGAAGAATGCAGCCGCGCCTATGGTTCGGGCCAGGTGGCCTATGCCCGCGATGCCTTTGACGGATTATCCTTGATGGAAAAAGTGGTCGGGGGCGAATTTGAACAATTAATTGCCGCCCGCGCCGCCGACCGCGCCAAAAAACCCACCAACACCAAACGGGTTTTGGGCCAGGCCGCCGCCGCGCAACGTCCGGTCGATTATGACGAAATCCGCCTGCGCCGCCATGAAATGACGCGCAACGTGCCGGTGCCAACCCCTCCATTTTGGGGAGCGCGGATGATTGAAGCAATGCCGGTCAAGGCCTTGGTACCGTTTTTGAATCAGAATACTTTGTTCCAATTTCAATGGGGATTTAAAAAGGCGGGGAAAACTTTGGCCGAGTTCCAGGCCTATGCCAAGACCGAGATTCAACCGATTTTCAACCGCATGATCAAAATCGCCACCGACGAAGATATTATCAAACCGCAAGCCATTTACGGCTATTGGAAAGCGGCGGCGAGTGGCAATGATTTGGTGATATTTGAAGAAAATGGCCGCGATGAAATCGCCCGCTTTGCCTTACCGCGCCAAGCCGGGGAAAATGGGCTTTGCATTGCCGATTTTTTCCGTGATATTGGTGATGGCTCGGATCGGCGGGATGTGCTGGGACTGCAATTAGTGACGATGGGGCGGCGCGTGTCGGAAATAGCAGCCGCCTGGTTTGGCGATAACCGCTACCAGGATTATTTGTACCTGCACGGCATTGGCGTCGAATTGGCCGAGGCCATGGCCGAATATGTCCATAAACGCATCCGCGCCGAATTGGGCTTTGCCTCGGAGGAGGGGGCGGACATGGCGGCATTGTTGAAACAGCATTATCGCGGGTCGCGTTATTCGTTTGGCTATCCCGCCTGTCCCAATTTGGGGGATCAGCGGATTTTGCTGCGGTTATTGGGGGCGGAGCGGATTGGATTGGTCTTGACCGAGGAAGACCAATTAGAACCCGAACAATCGACATCGGCCATTGTCGTGCATCACCCCGAAGCGAAGTATTTTAGTGTGTAAGTTGAAAAATTGATAGCGTAAATTGCCGTCATGCGGAGGCGTTGCGCTGTTTGAATGCAACCGGTTGACCTGCCTTATTCAGTAAGGTACTTATAGTGGTATTATGCCCAAAGCTGATCACGTCCTATCCCTGATTCGCTCTCATGCCGCCAACGACCAAGCGTCGTTTCAGCGCGTCGTAGAAGCAATCATTGCCGATGAACGCGCCATAAACCATCATGTTTATGCGGATCGGTTGAGTCGTGCCTTGCAATCGGTGGCTGCCAAACCCGCTATGACCAGCCAGCAATTGAATGGCATGAATGGTGGGCGTGAAGCGATTTTGGAAATTTCGCCCCGTGTTCGTTTGGATGATTTAGTATTAACCCCAACCGCTCAAAGCGAAGCCGAAAATTTAATCGAAGAGCATCAACGCGCCAACTTGTTGCGTGCGCATGGTTATGAACCGCGCCATCGGGTTTTGTTGTCGGGGCCGCCTGGCAATGGCAAAACATCCTTTGCTGAAGCTATTGCCGAGGCTTTATCGTTGCCGCTATTTGTCGTGCGCTATGATGCCCTGATCAACAGCTTTTTGGGCGAGACCAACACCCGCCTGCGCAAATTGATCGATTATGTCAAAACCCAAAAATGTGTCTTGTTTTTTGATGAATTTGATTCGGTCGGCAAAGAGCGCGGCGATACGCATGAAACCGGGGAAATAAAACGGGTGGTATCGTTTTTACTCTTGCAATTAGATCAATTGCCCAGTTATGTTATCACTATCGCCGCGACCAACCACGCCGAATTGTTAGACCGCGCGGTGTGGCGAAGATTCCAAATTCGTATCAATTTCCCCGCCCCCGACTTGGGACAAATGGCGGTTTTTATCGACCGCATCCTATCGAGTTGGGAAGATAAACCAAAATTATCGGCGGAAAAATTGGCACAAAATATAGGCGCAGAATCATACGCAGAAATCTTAGTTTTCTGCCAAAATGTGCGGCGGCGACAAATGTTAAGTTTGGGTGGGTTAGGTGTCGACCAAGTTATTAAATCAGAACTTTCGCTTTGGCATGAGCGGGTAAAACCATTAAACATGGATGAGACAAATGGCCGAGGAAATCACCAAAAAACCATTGCTGCGCCTGTTCGCAAACGAAGCCGGGGAAAGGGAGAAAAGAACGGGATTTCCACCGCCGCCTGAACCTTATATGCATTCAAGCCAAACTAATAAATTTGCCCCAAAATTTGACCGGCTTCGTTCCGCATTAGAGCAAGACCCAAATGGTATGGCTTTGCGTAATGATCCCGATGCCTTGGCACCGGAAAAACTCATTGTGTTTGAAGTCAAAGATTCGGTGCAAAATTTCTTTTCAGCAATTCAAAAGGTGAGTGGATTAGAATATATCGGTGAATTGGAACAAGAAGCAGATGGTGATACGGAGGGGTTTCTTTCTTATCTCATGATCCCAGATGCCACCGCACTAAAACAAATCTTATCATTGTGGGAAAGATACAAAAACGAAGAAAACTTTGACAGGGGCTTTTCAGCATGGAAACATGTCTTTGCAACCCTAAACGACGTTAGACGTTGGGGGGCAAAAGATCGCCTTAATAAATATAATCGTGAATTATTTCAAAGTATAATAGAAAGCGGTGATAGCCATGACAATGTTTTTTGCGAAATTGAGTTAACTTATAGGCCGAATGATACATCTGCAAAGCAAGATCAAGAATCTCTGATATCTATATTGACAAATCACAGCGCAGAGATTCGCAATTTCGTTCGTATTCCCGAAATAAAATATCATGGGATATTGGCTAAAATATCAATTTCTGAGATTCAAGCAATGCTTGAAAACAACCCATCAGCATTGACTTTTATCGATACAATTTTTCATATTCGCCCGCAATCTATTGTTAGCAATATAGAAACCAGTGATTCTGTTGTAGATGATTTTAACCAAAGCTCGGCATCTGGCGAATCTATATTGGCATTATTGGATGGTGTCGCAACTCAATCTCACCCTTGGCTTAAAGACCATATCAATGTTATTGATATGTTTGATCTAGAAAGCAATACGATTGTCGAAGATCGAAAACATGGCACAGCTATGGCTTCGGCAATTATCCATGGCGACCGACATAATCAAAATAATCAATCACTCAGCCGAAAAATTGTTTTAATACCTGTATTGTCTGTATTTTCTCAATTTCCAAAAGATCATTTAATCATTGATCTTATCTATCGGGCTGTAATGAATATATTTTCAAATTTAGAATCTGGCAAAAAGATTTTCATTATAAACCTTTCCATTGGCGATAGTTATAATATTTTCCAAGGTCGTGTTTCTTCATTGGCTAGGTTAATTGACTGGTTGGCCTTTGAACATGGAATTTTATTTATTATTAGCGCAGGCAATCATAAATATGACCTTGCCATAAATTCAACGATTGTTGATGAGTCGTCGATTATAAAAGGTTTATCAGATAATATTGGCCTACGTCGATTATTATCACCTGCTGAATCTGTTAATTGCTTAACCATTGGTGCATGGAATCATAACGATATTCAAAAAGATCAGTGGAAACCAAACACGGATACAATTATTAACCCATTCCCAAACATAAATATGAGTAATCCTTCTAGTGCGTTGGGGCCAGGTTTTGCCAACGGGGTTAAACCCGAAATATTAATGCCAGGATCACGCGAACATTTGACACCTCAAACCATAGATTCATATGTTTTTACTATTGCTGAAGTAAACAGTAATTCAGGAATAAAAGTTGCTGCCACTAATTTTGATTCACCTCATTGGTTGGATACGCACACTTGGGGAACAAGCGTAGCCGCTGCTTTGGCCTCGCGCACCGCACATTTAATTCATGATGCTTTGGAAGAAGCATATGGTGATGATTTTCTTACGCTTGAAAAACATGAAAAATCAGTATTGATTAAGGCTTTGTTGGTTCACACTGCATGGTGGCCTGAAGCTACGGCAAAATTGATAACCAAAGTTCTGGAAGAAACTCACAAAGATAAGGGAATAAAAGGGCCAAATCATATTGAAAAAAGAGACCAGGTTCGGCGATTTTTGGGCTTTGGCATTAGCCATCCGGAAATTGCGCAAACCTGTGCCGATGACCGGGCGACTTTTTGGGCGGTGGGAACGTTAGAAAAAGATCAAAAAGTTAGGGTTGAAATGCCACTTCCTGATTGCCTTAACGCAATCGGAAAATTTCAAATCCATGCGACTTTGGCTTGGTTTACGCCAATTAGGCCGGATCGTGCCGTTTATCGTACAATAAGGTTAAGACTTAATGACCCAAAAAATTTAACGGAAACATTAGGTTTAAAGCCTTCTTCAAATCAGCCAGATCAAAACATGATAAGGCGCGGAACCGTGTCATCGCGTTTTTGGGATGCGGAGTTTATCACGCAACCTATTTCAGATGAATTTTTATTACAATTCGATGTTCAGCGTGAACTTGATACAGGAGTGGGCATCGATGAACCGATACCGTTTGGCCTTGCCATAACCATTACTGCCGAAAACACGATTGAATTGTATAACCAGGCCAGATTGATGGTTGATCAAATTAACGCCAGGTCAAGGATTCGTGGAGGTGTTCAGGTTTGATAAACCTGTAGCCCCCCTCCACGTCTCCCCATGTTTTAACGTAAAAAACACATCGGGGGAGAGGCCGACGGCGGCGAGGGCGACGGCAAGATCGCGCGGCGGTTGATCCAAAGGCTCGTCGGTTAAATTCTCGAACGTACCCCAATGGATGCCGAATGCGCGTTTGGCGCGGACATCGTTCATCACCGCCACGGCCTCGGTCGGGTTGATGTGCATGGATTCCATAAGATGGCGCGGTTCATACGCTCCAATTGCTATCGCGGCGAGGTCAAACGGCCCGTACGACGCGCCAATCGCCTGGGTATCGGGGGAATAGCCCAGATCGCCGCTAAACCAAAACCGGAAATCCGGGTGCAACACCGCGTAACTGCCCCACAAAGTTTGATAACGATCATCCAAACCCCGCGCGCTCCAATGCTGCACGGCCAGGAAATTGATCGAAATCGGGGCTTTGGCACCATGCAACACACAGCGATCATCCCAATCCAACGCCACGCATTGCGCGGCGGCGGCGGGAAAATGGCGTTTTAACCAATGCTGTATCCCCAACGGCACGATCAAGCGCGGTGCGCCGCCTTTTTGCCGCATTAATCGCCGCAAAGATGTCACATCCAAATGATCGTAATGGTTGTGCGAGATCAACACATAATCAATATGCGGTAATTTTTTAATCGCCACGCCCGGCGGTTGGTGCCGGCGCGGGCCAATAAACCCAAAAGGCGAAGCCCGCTTGCTAAATTGCGGATCGGTGAGGAAATTCACCCCATCCAATTGCAGCAAGATCGTGCTGTGACCGATCCAAGTCACGGCGGTGTCGCGGCGGTTATGGTGTATGAAATTAAGATCGGGGGTGATGCCGGTGACCAAGCCCCTTGGCGGCCGCCCGCCGCGTTTGACAAATTTCTTCCACGCCCATTTGCCCAGGCCTTTTGGCGGCCCCATACGCGGCGCGTGGCGATTGACAAAGCCATCCGGGCGATGGTGGGATTTTTCGGGATCGTAATCGGGATTGTGAAAGATTTTTTCCGCCTGGTTTTTATTTTGTGGCATTCTGGCACCGGTTAGATGGATAATTTTTTTTAAGGTTAATGTTAGATTTGCACCAATTTTAGGCGGGTTTTGCTTTTTGCCAGATCGATACTATATGATTCGCCAAGGATGAGTCCACTGGATAATTCTTGCAATTTGGCGATTAATTTTATGGCGTGAAGGTCGGGGGAAATGCCGCCGCCGGTATTGCGTAATAATAATACACTTAATTTAGGTTGGAGGTTTTGATTTATGCGTTGAATATAACCAAAATCCATGTCATGGGTGATCAAAATCATGCGATTTTCGCGGGCATATCCAAATACTTCGTGATCAGGGGCGGCGGGGTCGCCAATGTCCCTCCAATGGGTTGCTTCAAATCCGGCCTGGTTTAACACCGCCACAAACCGCCAGGATACGTTCATATCAAGCAATATGCGCACCTTAGTTACTCCCCGTAATATTATTTGGTTTATTTAGCCTGGCGGTATTTCGTGATTGACTAAAGCTGCTCGCGTTGTTCATGGACATAGATACGCGCGGCCTCAATATCCGCGTTTTGCAGATAAGGGAAATCCGCCAATAATTCCTGGGCCGTTGTGCCGGAATTCAATGCCGTCACCACCATATCCACCGTCACCCGCATTCCGCGAATGCACGGTTTTCCGCCCATGATCATTGGGTTGGTCACGATGCGGTCTTGCGTTTGTGCGTACATGATTAGATTCCCCTGTAATCCCGGTTTTATATCGAATTAGAAATATGATGTCAAGTTAGAAATATAATGTCAAGTTAGAAATATAATGTCAAGTTAGAAACATGATGTCAAGTTAACACCCCTCAACTTCGCAAATTAATGACGCTCTCTTTTTGACGCTCTTGGTTGGGCGGCTCTGACCCTATTACTTATGGGGTTTTTTATCCACATGGTCATTTGCGTGACCTTTTTCGGCATTATGAGCATCTGGCGTTTTATCATCAGACATTTCATGCGTCATTTTATCCTGATCCTGATCCTCGTCCGTCATTGCGCTATGATGGGGTTCAGAGGCTGATTCTGAGTGACTGTGCGACGACCCGCCGATATCCAAATATTTCACCGCATTGATCGAGCCAAAGAAAATGGCCACCGAAAATGCCAGCGTGAGAACCGTGCTAAGCACCCCCAGTTTCTTACCGCTTTTAAGCATAAAACTTACGTAACCGACAATCAACCCAATGCCCAATATCCCGCCAGCATAGCCCGGGTTTTCCAAATAATGCTGCACGCCGCCCGACATAAAACCAGTTGCCAGCGATAACAAAGTCGCCAAAACCAATAACCGGATTTTGAGTCCATTGCCTCCGGACAATTCTTCCAAAACCTCCCCGACCAAAAACAGCACCAAACCGACTATGCCAATAATAATATAACGGTTCATGTCTTCGCTGAGCGTTCCGGCATGAACGACCGAACCCGCAATTAAGGCAATGCCTAAATATTTCGAGACGTATATTAAGTATTCTTTCATTTTAACCTTCGGTGGTTGCAATTTTGCCATTGCCATGTCGTCTGGCAATTCAGCCCGCTATGCCTTAATTTGGTATAATAAAGCATGTTTAGCATATTATGCAACTAACAAAATGCGACAAATGTGATAAAAAGCGAATCGCTCACCCCGTCGCCAACTTCTTGTCGCACCCCAATTGCAATGAAAAAAATTCTCGGTATGATGGGGGAAGTTCATTATAATGAGTACACCCCATGACCCCAACCCTCCCGATCATAGGCCGCCTCAACCACCTGGCGATAGCGGTGCCAGACCTTACCGCCGCGACCGCGCTGTACCGCGACACGCTGGGGGCGAAAACATCGGCACCGCACGCGCTGCCCGAACATGGGGTGACGGTGGTGTTTGTCGAACTGCCCAATAGCAAAATCGAACTCTTGCAAAAACTGGGTGAAAATTCGCCAATTGCGGCGTATCTTGATAAAAACCCGTCCGGCGGCATTCACCATATTTGTTTCGAGGTGGATGACATTGCCGCCGCCGCTGCCCAATTAACCGCTCATGGGGCGCGGGTGCTGGGGGATGGCAAAGCCAAAATCGGGGCGCATGGCAAACCGGTTCTGTTCCTGCACCCCAAGGATTTTTGTGGCACCTTAATTGAATTGGAACAAATCTAATGCCGATTTTTACTTTTATGGCCAGTTGGGTCATATTGGGATGGGTGGTGTTTTTTGCGGCCTTGCCCTTTGGGGTAAAACAACAGCAACATCCGCAGCCAGGCACCGATCCAGGCGCACCAGAACGCCCACAATTGCTTAAAAAAACCATTATCGCGGCGGTGATTTCGGGGGTGATCATGCTGGCCCTGGCGGGGATGATCAAATTGGGCTGGCTCGATTTTTATCAATATTTTAGTGGCGGTCGCGGCAATTCTGGCTTAAATAACGGGCAATAATTGCCAAGATGCGGGCGGATTGCGGGGAAGGTCGGTTAAATGAAAAAGAATGATGGCTCCAGCCAAAACTTGCCGCATTCGGCATCCGACCCCATAAGCCTGGACATTGCCCATCTGTCCCACGCCTATGCCAACAAAAAAATAACGCCAACCCAGATGGTGCGGATGATTTATGAACGCATCCGCGCCCAGGGCCAGGACCAGGTGTGGATCAGTATGGTGTCAGAGCAAGACGCGCTGGCCCGTGCGGCGGGATTGGAAAAATCGCCGCCCACGCCGCAAAATATCGATAAAAACCGTCTCTGGGGTATACCCTTTGCGGTCAAAGACAATATTGATGTGAGCGGGATGCCGACCACGGCGGCGTGTCCGGTATTTGCCTCGGATGGCGAGGGTTCGGCTCCGATCATTGATGCGGTGCTGCAACAAGGCGCGATTTTCATTGGCAAAAACAACCTTGATCAATTCGCTACCGGCTTGGCGGGGGTGCGGTCGCCGCATGGCGTGCCGCGCAATCCGTTTAATCCCGATTATATTCCCGGCGGCTCAAGTTCGGGCAGCGCGGTGGCGGTGTCATCCGGTTTGGTGAGTTTCGCCCTGGTCACCGACACGTCGGGTTCGGGGCGGGTGCCAGCCGGGTTTAACAATATCGTGGGTTTGAAACCGACGCCGGGCCTCGTGAGTACGCGCGGGATAATTCCGGCCAGTCGGTCATTGGATTGTGCGGCGGTTTTGGCTTTGACGGTCGAAGATGCGGTGCTGGTGCGCGAGATTATCGCCGGATTTGACCAGGCCGATCCCTGGTCGCGCCCGATAAGCGGGGAATTTGACAAGGCATTTGATTTTAGCGAAGGGTTTCGCTTTGCCGTGCCGCGTGCGGATCAAATGGTTTGGTTTGAAGGAGCCGATAAAAATCCCTATGGCGGCGGAGACGGGCAAAAAATATTCGACCAGGTACGAACGCGGTTAAAAAAATTGGGCGGGCGCGAGGTGGAATTTGATTTCCGTCCGTTTGGGGTGGGGTCGGAAATGTTTAGCCAATCGGCTTTGCGGGCCGAACGGGCGGCATCGATTGGCGATTTTGTCGCCGCTCACCCCGACTCCGTCTTGCCCGTCATCCACCAAGTCTTAAAAGGAGCATCGGATTACTCCGCGATTGATCTTTGGCGCGCCCATTATCGTTTATTGGCGTTGCGGCGGCAAGCCGATTCGGTGTGGCGTGGGGCCGATGTGATGGTTTTGCCAAGTTCGGGGGCGTATTATCGCTTGGATGCGGTCGCGGCCGAACCCATCGACCGCCCCGCCAAATTGGCGCATTATGGCGCGTTTGCCAATTTATTTGGCTTGGCGGCTTTGACCGTGCCGGGCGGTTTTACCGAACATGGCTTGCCGTTTGGGGTGACGTTGTTCGCGCCGGGGCAACATGATCGCCGCCTCGATTGGGTGGGCAGTCGCCTGCAACGGGCTGCGAAAATGCGGCTGGGCGCCAGCCAGGTTTTTTATGGCGGTGACGATGCCGCGGTCGGCCCGGGCGTGGAAAACGAAACCATCCGCCTGGCCGTGTGTGGCTTGTCGCTGACTGGCGAGAAATTAAACCCGCGTTTGGTCGAATTGGGGGGGAAATTGCGGCAAACCACCACCACCGCGCCGCGTTATCGCCTGTTTGTTTTGGTTGGAAAACCCAGCCGCGCCGCACTGCTCCGCCAATCCGAAGGTGAGGGGGGGGGCTTTGCCATTGAAACCGAGATTTGGGAACTGCCTTTATCGCGTTTTGGCCGGTTTGCCGCGTCGTTAGAGGCCCCGCTGAGTTTGGGACGGGTTGAATTGGCGGATGGCACGTATGTTACCGGCGTTTTATGCGAGGCCTGGGCCACCCAAGGCGCGGTCGATATTTCCGGTTATGGCGGATGGCGTGCGTACAAGGCATATATTTCCGGCGCGGAAAGGGGGGGTTAAAACCCTTAATCAGACCTTCCTAAGGAAGGTCTGATTAAGTCGATAATTGATTTACCCCCCCTTCTTTAGAAGGGGGGGAAAGCGACGCTTAGGGCGAAGCCCTTA
>JASGCR010000275.1 GCA_030054015.1 Candidatus Symbiobacter sp.
CTCGCCTTATTCGTTCCACGAATAAGGCGGCGGGTAATGACGCTCTCTTTTTTGACACTCCTTTTTTTTGACGCTCTTTAGTTCGCGCGGCGGCACATGACAAATCACGCGTCCATCGCCAATCTTTTACCTTCGGGATCATAAAACACCGGCGCGACAATGTCGACGGCTTGGCAGCCCGATTTTTGCGCGATATAAACCGTCTCGCCAATTTTGCGGCGGCCATCTTTGACCACCGCGAGGCAAAAAGATCGCTCCAGCAAAGCCGAATGATACGAACTGGTGACAAAACCCGCCGCCGGGGTGCCGGGCATGAACCCTGACGACAAAACGATTTGCGCGCCTTCATCGGGGACAAAATGGGGGGTGTGCGGGCGCAATCCCACCAATTGCGGGCGACCGCCTGCCACCATATCCACCCGCGTCAATGACCGCTTGCCGACGAAATCTTTTTTATCCTTACCGATCATGCCCGCCAGGCCGACATCGTCGGGCGTCATGGTACCATCGGTTTCTTGTCCGACAATGATATAGCCCTTTTCGGCGCGTAAAATATGCATCGCCTCGGTGCCATAATGCGTTCCGCTATATTTGGGCAACAGGGCTGAAAGCCTATCCCAAAAATATTGCGCCTGGGCGGCGGGAATATTGAGTTCAAACCCCATCTCGCCGCTAAACGACACGCGGAACAGGCGAAGGGGAATATGTTGCCCGCTTGCGCCCGCCGCCCTGATCTCGGCATAGGCCATGTGCGGCAAGATTTTGCCATCCAGCAAAGACGGGTCAATAATTTCCGACAATAAGGCCCGAGATTTGGGGCCTTGCACCGCAATCACGCCAAATTGCTCGCTTATAGATGTTAGCCAGACCTGCAAATCCGGCCATTCGGTTTGCAAATAATCTTCCATATGGCTCAAGACCCGCGCCGCGCCGCCAGTGGTGGTGGTGACATGAAAGCGGTTCTCGGCTAGGCGGGCGATCACGCCGTCATCCATGACGAATCCAGCTTCGTTCAACAATAGCCCGTAACGGCAACGGCCGGGGGCTAATTTCTTGAAATTATTGATATAGATGCGTTCGAGAAATTCCGCCGCATCCCGCCCCACCACTTCGATTTTGCCGAGGGTGGAGGCATCAAACAAACCGACATGGTTGTGGACGGTCAAACATTCGCGGTCGACCGCCTGGTGCATCGACTCGCCGGCACGGGGGAAATAATGGGCGCGTTTCCATTGCCCGACATCTTCAAACACGGCATGATGGGCGACGGCACTGGTATGCATCGGGGTGGTACGCATGGGATCAAACAAATCGCCGCGCGATGGCCCCGCCAACAGACCGAAACTCACGGGCGCAAACGGCATCCGAAACGTCGTGAGACCGATTTCTGGCACTGGTTTACCCAATTGCGCCGAGGCAATCGCCAGCGCATTTAAGTTGGACAACCGTCCCTGGTCGGTGGCCATGCCGGTGGTGGTAAAGCGTTTAATATGCTCAATCGACCGCATCCCCTCTTGCACCGCCTGGCCGATATCACCCTCGGTCACATCATTCTGGAAATCGACAAAGGCTTTTATTTTGCGCGGGTCGTGGCCATGCGGGGTGGCACCCACTGACCCCGCCCAGGATATTGCGGTTTCGCTCACCTGTGCTGCCACCAAACTCGGAGTCGCGGCGGTGGCGAATTTAATGAAACGCAAGGCATCAAGGGCGGTTTTCACGCCATCTTGGAGGGCAGATTTGATCGAAAATTGACCGGCACAGGCCCCCGCCGTATAAACCGGCGCGGCGAAATTATGTCCGGTGCCGGGTTTGGGCAGAAACACGCCCGACGCCTCATCCCACATCACCTTGCCGCGCGCTTGCGAAAACAGATGCAAACTCGGTGTCCAGCCGCCCGACATGAATAGGCCGTCACAGGCGATATTTTTTGCCGCGCCGCTGGGCTGCCCAGTTTTATCCAATTCACGCCAGGTGATGGCTTTAATGCCGCGCCCCGCCGGGAAAGCGGATTTAACCTCGGTAATCACCGCACCCAAGGTAACCTTACCGCCCGCCGCCACCAATGCATCGCGTAATTTTTGCGCGGCGGGGGAGATCGTGCTACGTAAATCCAACAGATGCAGGGATTTTATCTGGCCGGTTTTGATCACTTCCAGGGCGGCAAGATAGGCGGAGTCGCAACTTGTATAGACCACGACACCGCGTTTCTGTCCCGCCGCCACCACGCCATAGCGGGCAAGATAACTTTGCGCCGCCCCCGCCAGCATGATGCCAGGCCGGTCATTATCGGGAAACACCAACGGGCGTTCAATCGCTCCGGCGGCAATCAGGGTGGCTTTGGCGCGGATCAACCACAAACGTTCACGCGGAAGATTGGCACGCGGAAGGTCGGCGGGATTCGCATCATCGTCAAGATGATCGCGGCAAGATTGCACCAACCCGGCAAACCCATCGGCAAATAAACCAAACGCCATTGTATGGGTTAAAAACGTGACATTTTTGTGGCCGCGCAGGGTTTTTTCCGTGGCTTGCACCCAAGCCATAGCCGCCTGGCCGTTCACCGTGGTATTTTCCGATTCATCGACCAGCGACCCGCCCGCCTGTGGGTTTTCGTCGCAAATCACCACTTGCGCCCCTTGTTCGGCGGCGGTGAGGGCTGCCGCCAATCCTGCCGCCCCCATGCCAATCACCAACAAATCGGGATGGGCATGGATTTGGTCGTAATGGTCTTGGTCGGGCTGGCTGGGGGCATGGCCCAAACCAGCCGAGCGGCGAATCAGCGGCTCGAAAATATGCGCCCAGGCGAAATTGCTGCGGAACGGCCCCAAACCCATAAAGGTTTTATAATAAAACCCTGCCGATAAAAATTGCTTGAACACCCCCGCCGTCGCCCCCACATCAAAGGCGAGCGAGGGGAAATTATTCTGGCTTATAGCCTCTAACCCCTCGGTCAGGGTGATTTGGGTTGCGCGTTGATTGGGGGTCTCACGGAATGTTTTGCGCGGGTGATGCCCATCGTACCCGTCGGGCAGGCGAATCGTGACGAGCGCATTGGGTTCCTCCCCCCCCGCCGCCAGCAATCCGCGCGGGCGGTGGTACTTAAAGGATCGCCCATAGAGCCGCACCCCCGCGCCCAGCAATGAAGAGGCCAGCGTGTCGCCCGCATATCCGTGATAGGCCACCCCATCAAAACGGAATTTTTTCGTTTTGGTGCGGTCAATCAGTTTGCCGCCGGTTTTGGTTCTGGTGTTATTTTTGTCTGTCATCGGTGCCAACTATTTTCTTGTTCAGAGAATGAGTCGAAAAGAATTCCGATTATGCCCCCCTTCCTGCTTAGGGAAGGGCTGAATAAATCGAAAATCTCTTTACCCCCCCTTCTTTAGAAGGGGGGGATAGAAAAGCTTGGCG
>JASGCR010000023.1:0-2301 GCA_030054015.1 Candidatus Symbiobacter sp.
AGAAGGGGGGGTAAAACTAGACTTAATCAGACCTTCCCTAAGCAGGAAGGGGGGGCGGTAAGATTAGCGAATTTTGAAACAGCCTCTTAGGGGGTAAGCTGACCATGCCCATCAACATTGCGACTCTCATTCCGAACCATGAGAAACTATCCGCGCACGACATGGCGACTTCATTAGAAATTGCTCTGCCCTATGAATATCGCGGCAAAAGCCGGTTTTCGCACCCCTTACCCGATGGGCGCGAGGCGCAGTTTTTCCTGCCCCGCGGGCATGTTTTGGCGGATGGGGAGAGGTTGCGCAGCGAGTCAGGTCAGATCATCCGCATCAGGGCTGCGGCGCAACCCGTGGTGACGGTTTATGCCACAAAGGGTGAAAATCTCACGCGGGCGGCCTATCATCTCGGTAATCGTCACGTGCCGGTGCAAATTGGCGACGGGTTTTTAAGATTCGAACCCGATGCCGTGTTGGAAGACATGATCCGCCAATTGGGATTGTCGCCCCGCTGCGAATTGGCTCCCTTTACGCCCGAATCCGGGGCTTATGGCGGCGGCCACCGCCACAGCCTGGCAACCAGTTTCGACCAGGATTATGCCTTGGCGCAAAAACTTTATGCCGAACATGAACCTGGTCACGCAAATCATCATGGGCAGGGGAGGCAGGGGGGGCATGAACATGACGATTAACCTGGAAGAACTTTCCGCCCTGTTGCATCTAGCGTCGCCCGCTTTGCCGATTGGCGGCTATAGTTATTCCCAAGGGTTGGAATCGGCGATTAATGCCGGGTTGGTGCATGATGCCGCGACCGCCGAATTATGGATTCACGATATGATGATGGGGGTGATGGCGCGGTCCGAGGCTCCCTTATGGTGGTTATGCTATGATGCCTGGGCCAAGGCCGATTTTGCGCGCGCCGGTGAACTTAATGATTATTTTCTCGCCAGTCGGGAAAGCAAAGAACTGCGCTTGGAGTCCGAACAAATGGGCTGGTCACTCGGTCAAATTGCTCAGAATTTGGGGTGGGGGGGTGATGGGTTAAAAAATTTAACCGCCATAAAACCCCTCGCTTATTTAACCGCGCATAGTTACGCCTGTGTGCATTTGGCGATTGCCGCGCAAACTGGTTTGGTCGCTTATGGCTTTGCCTGGCTGGAAAACCAAGTCGCCGCCGCCCTCAAAACCATGTCCTTGGGGCAAATGGCCGGGCAGAAAATTTTTTTCAGTTTGCGCCGCGCTTTGCCGGACATGGTGACCGAGGCCAGGGCGAGGGCGATCCCCGATTTATCCGCGATTGACAATTTTGCGCCGATGTTTTCGATCTTGTCTGCCCGCCATGAAATGCAATATTCCCGTCTGTTTCGCTCGTAATGCGGCCCAGAGAAAGTTACCCTGAGTCATGAGAACCAAAAAACGCCCCCCTCTCCGCATTGGCATTGGCGGCCCGGTCGGTTCCGGCAAGACCAGCCTGCTTGAGATGCTGTGCAAAGCCTTGCGTGATCGCTATGATCTTGTCGTCATCACCAATGACATTTACACCAAGGAAGATCAGCGTCTGCTGACGGTGGCCAACGCCTTGCCGCCGGAACGGATTATGGGGGTTGAGACCGGCGGCTGCCCGCACACCGCCATCCGCGAAGATGCGTCGATTAATCTTGAGGCGGTTTATCGGATGGAACAGCAATTTCCCGATGTCGATATTATTTTTATTGAATCGGGCGGCGATAATTTGGCCGCGACGTTCAGTCCCGAATTGTCGGATTTAACTTTATATGTGATTGATGTTGCGGGCGGCGAGAAAATCCCGCGCAAGGGCGGGCCGGGCATTACCCGCTCGGATTTGCTGATTATTAACAAGGCGGATTTAGCCCCTTATGTCGGGGCCTCGCTGGCGGTGATGGCATCCGACACCAAAAAAATGCGGGGCGACCGCCCGTTTGTTATGGGCAGTGTCAAATTCGGCGTGGGCTTGCATGAGATCATCGCGTTTATTGAAGAAAAAGGCCTGATCTTGTCCGCCGATTGAGGGCGCGGCGGATTAGATGGATTCCCCGCCGCCAAAAAACGAGCGTTTAACCAAAAAACGAGCGTTTAAAAAGGGAGCAAAAAAAAGGGAGCAAAAAAAAGGGAGCAAAAAAAAGGGAGCGTCATTACCCGCCGCAAAAAAGGGAGCGGCAAAAAGGGAGCGTCATTACCCGCCGAAATATCCGTGGAACACGGATATTTCGAGTCGGGTAATCCCCCAGGAGGATTATTCCCAAAACTCCTGGGGGATTACCCGACTCGCCGCCTAATGGCGGCGGCGGG
>JASGCR010000023.1:2401-14573 GCA_030054015.1 Candidatus Symbiobacter sp.
TAATGACGCTCCCTTTTTTGCCGCTCTTTGGCTCTGTGGCGGCGGGTAATGACGCTCCCTTTTTTGCCGCTCTTTGACTCTGTGGCGGCGGGTAATGACGCTCCCTTTTTTGCCGCTCTTTGGCTCTGTGGCGGCGGGTAATGACGCCCTTCCTTTTACCTGGTCGGCACTGGTTTCTCGCCGCGATAATCGTAAAATCCGCGTTTGGCTTTGCGGCCAAGCCATCCGGCTTCGACATATTTCACCAACAAAGGACAGGGGCGGTATTTGGAATCCGCCAACCCGTCATGCAACACCTGCATGATCGACAAACACGTGTCCAAACCGATAAAATCCGCCAATTCAAATGGCCCCATCGGGTGGTTGGCCCCTAATTTCATCGCCATATCAATCGATTCAACATTGCCGACCCCTTCATACAGGGCATAAATGGCCTCGTTAATCATGGGCAGCAAAATGCGATTGACGATAAAAGCCGGGAAATCCTCGGAAATCGATGCCGATTTGCCGAGTTTTTTGGTCAAATCATGAATGGTCTTAAAGGTTTCTTCCGAGGTGGCAATGCCGCGAATCAATTCGACCAATTGCATCACCGGCACCGGATTCATAAAGTGCATACCGATAAAGCGTTCGGGGCGGTCGGTGGCCGCCGCCAAGCCGGTGATCGAAATCGAGGAGGTGTTGGAAGCCAATAACCCATCCGCTTGCAAAAACGGGGTGAGTTTCTTGAAAATTTCGCGTTTGATCGATTCGTTTTCGGTGGCGGCCTCGATCACCAAATCACATTGGCGGAAAAACGCGTAATCGGTTGAGAGGGTAATGTTGCCGAGCCATTTGGCTTTGTCCGCCTCGGTCATTTTGCCTTTGGCGATTTGGCGGTCGAGATTTTTGCTGATATTTTGCAGCGCAGCATTCAAGCGGTCATCGGTGACGTCGGACAGACGGACTTTGAAATTATTTTGCGCAAAGACTTGGGCAATACCGCTGCCCATTTGTCCGGCACCAATAATCCCGACGATTTCGACCATTTTTCCGCTCCTGCGATATGTTAATGACACCGATCATCTTAATGGTTCACGGTTCATTGTGCAATGCAGAAATGATAAGAATAATGCCGACCGTACGTTGCAGGAGGCTATTTCTTCAACACCCCATCCAGGGCGGCGGAAAATTGCGGCACTGCCTCAAACAAATCCGCGACCAAGCCATAATCGGCGACTTGGAAAATCGGTGCGTCGGCATCTTTGTTGATGCAGGCAATGACCTTGCTGTCTTTCATGCCGGCCAAATGCTGGATGGCTCCGGAAATGCCGACCGCGATGTACAAATCGGGGGCGATGACTTTGCCGGTTTGCCCGACCTGGAATTCATTGGGGACATAGCCGGAATCGACGGCGGCACGCGATGCCCCCACCGCCGCGCCTAATTTATCCGCCACCGCATCCAAGAGTTTGAAATTTTCGCCATTTTGCATCCCGCGTCCGCCGGAAATGACGATACGCGCGCTGGTCAATTCGGGGCGTTCCGAATGCGACAAAGCGGATGAAACAAATTTGGCTAAATCGTCATGGCCAGCGACCGCATCAATCGATTTAATCGCCGCCGTGCCATCGCCGCCGGTGCGCGGGCTGGCCTCAAACGCCGCCATGCGCACGGTGATGAGTTTGACCTTGTCGCGCGATTGCACCGTGGCGAGGGCATTGCCGGCATAAATCGGGCGGATGAAGGTATCCGCCGATTTGACCGCACTGATTTCCGAGATTTGTTGCACATCGAGCAAAGCGGCGGTGCGCGGGAAAATATTTTTGCCAACTGAGGTGGCGGCGGCAAAAATATGGCTGCATGACGCGGCCAAGGACACCAACAAGGGCGCGACTTGCTCGGCCAATAAATTATTGTATTTTTCTGATTCGGCGACCAAGATTTCGCCGACCCCCGGAATATTTTTGGCGGATTCTGCCGCCGTTTTGGCCCCACTGCCGATCAACAACAAGGTAATCTTGCCCAAAGATTTGGCGGCGGTGATTGCGTGTAGGCTGGGGGTTTTGACTTCTTTGCCGTCATGTTCGGCGAAAACCAGGATCGACATGGAATGGGGCCTTTAATTTAGGGACATCATGAATTAAGGGGAATCAGGGGGGCAACATAATGCCACATACGGATTAGAATGCCTTGGCTTCGTTGTGCAATTTATCGGCCAATTCCGCCGCCGAGTTGACGCGAATACCGGCTTTGCGGGCGGGCGGTTCTTCGACGGAGATGACCACCAAACGCGGCGATAAATCCACCCCCAATTCGGCGGCGGGAAGGGTGTCGAGCGGCTTTTTCTTGGCCTTCATAATATTCGGCAAGGATGGGTAACGCGGTTCATTCAACCGCAAATCGGTGGTGATAATCGCGGGCATTGCCAGCGACACATTTTCAAGCCCGCCATCAACTTCGCGCGTCACCGCCAAGCGGTTGCCGTCAATCGCCAATTTCGAGGCAAAACTGCCCTGCGCCCAGCCCAGCAAGCCCGCCAGCATCTGACCGGTTTGGTTGCAATCATCGTCAATCGCTTGTTTGCCCAAAATCACCAATTCGGGATTCTCGCGTTTCACCACTTGCTGCAAGAGTTTGGCAACGATCAGAGGCTCTAACCCGTCCGTCGCCTCAACCAAGATGCCGCGATCGGCCCCCATCGCCAGGGCGGTGCGGATGGTCTCGCCCGATGTCGCGGCCCCGACCGAGACGGCGATAATTTCGCTGGCGGCATCAATCTGGCCGGATTCTTTTAACCTTAAGGCGGCTTCGACACCGATTTCGTCAAAGGGGTTCATCGCCATTTTGACATTGGTCAATTCGACGGCGGTTTTGGCGGCATTGACGCGGATTTTGACATTGGCATCGGTGACGCGCTTGACGGCGACCAGGATTTTCATGTTGCAGGCTCTCGCTAAAAAATGTTTCCGTTCTTCCCAAATTTTTCAATCCGTGTCAAGTTTCCTTATTTTCACCCCCGGGCCGCCATTTGACTTCGCTTTGCTGGTTGGGATCGACTTTGGCAATGTATCGCGCCGCCACAAATAAATAATCCGACAGGCGATTGAGATAACGCAACAAATCCGGGTTGATATTTTCATGGCTCGCCAGATGCACCACGGCACGTTCGGCGCGGCGGGTGACGGCACGGGCAAGATGCAACCGAGCCACCGCATCGGCAAACGCCCCCGCTCCCCCGCCTGGCAGGATGAATGAATCAAGCGGCGGCAGGCTTTCGTTCAACCGATCAATTTCTTGTTCCAATTTTTGCCAGTGTTTTTCGCTGATGCGTAAGGTTTTGCGTGGTTTCGTCGCGTCCTCGCTGGGCAAAGGCACCGCCAAATCGGCCCCGACATCAAACAGGTCGTTTTGGCATTGTTGTAAAAAAGGGATGTATTTATCGGATAAAATATTCGACAGTCGTAATTGCCGTAAATCTACGATGGTATTTTTCGATACCAATAAACATGAAATCGCTGCCCCAAGAAACGAATTCGCCTCATCCACCTCGCCAATCGCATCGATGCGCAGGTCGAATTTCGGTCGCCGCGAGCCATCGCCAAGCGAGGTTTCCCCCCCATCGCCGCCGCGTGTGTAGATTTTGGTTAGGTTGACCATGTTTAATATTGCCACCACAGCGTCATCGCCAGCAACAACAAAGCCACAGCTTGGAAAACAATGCGCAGCCGCATGAGCAGATTGCTGCGTTCGGGCGAATGGTTGCGGCGCATCATCCCCACCACCCCAAAGCTCAGCACCGCGGCGGTGGCCATCATGGCGACCAGGATGAATAGATTTAAGACCGGCATGGCGAATAATTTACCTTACTGACAAACGCGCATTGGTTGGGTAAGAATATAACAGGCAAATAATCAATTGGGCCAAAATTGTGAGTCAAATTCTTTCTGTATCCTACAACCACGAGAGTTTCGTACGGTTTATTGATGACGTGCGACTAAATGACTTTAGCCGTGGCAAAGAGGCATGTTTAGGAAAAATAGGTAAACGTGAAATGGAAAATTACCAATCTCTGACGGGCATAACCCCCACCAGTTCCGAGATCATGGTTAAAGACAAATTGCTGGTTGGCCCAAAAGCCAGTCGTCATTTAAACAAAGGCGATGGTTTGTCGGATGAAGAATGGCGGCTGTTACCAACATTATTCATAACATTTAAAAACAATCGAGCCTATCTTGATCGCACCGACAATAATTTGATCTATTTATTTCCTTCCGTGTCACCTACGGAAAAAAGGGTAATAAGGCTTGTGATTAACGTGAATTTCAAGATAGACCAAAAAAAACAGATAAACTCTTTACGGTCAGCGTTTAAAATCAATAGCGCGACGCTTGATACCAAAAACCGCTATCATCTGTTATGAGATAAACGGTGAATGGGTGGCCGGCCGTCCCACCATCCCCAATCGACCAAGGGTAAAAATTAGGGTCCTTGCTAAATAATCGACTGGTTGAACGGACGCCGAATTTCCGTTCGTCACTCACCGTAGAACTAAAATATTATCTAAAAGCCTTTCTGTCAACTCAGTATACTGAGTATACAAATTAAACATAGGCATGCAGTTCTACTCGAATTAAAAATCTAAATAATTTAAATTACACATCACACAATCGGAGAAAATCATGGACGCTGAAAAAAACGGAAAAAAAATCTGGCAAAAAATTGGGTGGGGCCTCCGGCGGCGATGTCCGCATTGCGGGATCGGAAAATTATTTCGCGGCTATTTAACCGTCGAAGCCATTTGCCCGCAGTGTCATGCGGATAATGGCAAATTCCCGTCCGATGATGCGGCCCCTTATTTTACATTGTTGGTTGTGGGGCATATTATGGTGCCGGCCTTACTGGAGATTGGGCGCATTTTCCCGGATTTATCGGTATTTTGGCAGTTGCTCATATTTTTACCCTTGACCGCTATACTGACATTGGCTCTATTACCGGTGGTCAAAGGGGGTGTCATTGCGGTGGCGGCGCATTTTGGGGTAAAACGTGCGCCGTTGGCGTGAGCGGCGCGGCGATGCGGAGGGGTGTTCGGCAGCAGAATCGGGGGCGCGACAAAGCAGCGCATGAAATAAAAATTGACGAATCACGTCAGAAAATTCAATATACAGCCCGATAGCCCTGCCCGATGGCTCTGACTAAAATTGGCAAGTTTTCTCTGCGAGGAAGGATAAAATGGTCGATAAATTATTTGTGAATAAACTCGCTGCGGCGGTGATTCTGGCTTTGATGGTGCTAAAGCTGAGCGAATTTATCGGCGACAGCTTCGTAAAACCACGCGAAATCGAGAAAAATGCCTATATCGTGGCCAATGTCGCGCCGCCAGCGGGCGGCGGCGATAAAAATGCGGCGGATGGCAACGCGCCCGCCGATGCCAATGCCGCTATGCCGCCGGTGATGCCCTTATTGGCCAAGGCTTCGGGCAGCAACGGCGAAAACGTCGCCAAAAAATGTATGGCTTGCCACACCATTGCCAAAGGCGGCCCCAACCGGGTTGGCCCCAATTTGTGGGGGGCGCTGGGTCGCCCGGCGGCATCGGTCGAGGGATACTCCTATTCTTCGGCCCTGCAAGGGCAAAAAGGCAAGGTTTGGGATTTCGAACGTATGAACCATTTCTTGGCCGCCCCGCAAAAATTCGTACCCGGCACCAAAATGGCCTTTGTTGGGATAGCCAAAGCCGAAGACCGCGCCGATATTATTGTGTATTTGCGCAGCATGTCGGATTCACCCATGCCGATGCCGAAATAAAGACAAATTTTCGTTCGTCCTTATCGGATAATGAAGCGGGTTTTTGGTGACCAATTCGGCTTAATCGGCTTAATAAGAAAGGGTTTTAGGATGTCTGTACCCGACCTGGAACCCTATCTCGGCGTGGCGGTGCTTTTGGCCGACACGGCGCGTCCGATCTTGCAAAAATATTACCGCAGTGGCGTTGGGATCGAAGACAAACCAGACGCGACACCCGTGACCATCGCGGATCGGGCGGCCGAGGCCGCCATGCGGCAATTGATCAACCAGCATTGCCCCGGCCACGGTATCAAAGGCGAAGAATATGGCGATGAAAACCTGGCGGGCGATTTCGTCTGGGTGCTTGATCCGATTGACGGCACCAAGGCATTTATGACCGGCAAGCCTTTGTTCGGCACGTTGATTGCGCTGTGTTACCAAGGGCGGCCAGTGATCGGGATTATCGACATGGCGGTGTTGGCGGAACGCTTTGTCGGGGTGCGTGGCCGCGGGGCCAGCCGCAATGGGGTGCCGATTAAAACCCGTGCCTGCGCCCATTTGTCGCAAGCGGCACTCTATGCCACCACGCCCTATATGTTTACCGGCGCGGCGGCGGCAAATTTTAATAACTTAGCCTTAAATGTAAAGTATCCTTTGTTTGGGGCCGATTGCTATGGCTATGGCTTGGTGGCTTCGGGTTTTGCCGATCTCGTGGTCGAGGCGCAGTTAAAACCCTATGATTACCTCGCCTGTGCCGTGGTGGTGACCGAGGCTGGGGGCGTGGCGGTCGATTGGCACGGGCGCGATCTGACCCTGGCGAGCGGGGATCAGGTGGTGGTGAGCGGCGATGCCAGGTTGGTGCCGCCGGTGCTTGCCCTCCTTAATCGTTAAGAGCTTGGTTCAAAATTAATTCAAAGAATTTCAAAAAGGGAGCGTCATTACCCGCCGGACTGCAAGCGGGACTCCGCTTGCAGTCCGAGTCGGGTAATCCCCCAGGAGTTTTTGGGAATAATCCTCCTGGGGGATTCCCCGACTCGAAATATCCGTGGAACACGGATATTTCGGCGGGGAATGACGCTGTTTGGGGCTGCTTCCAAACGCAAGTCTCTTTTGGCAATAAAGTGACTTATTTTGAGTTTCCTCAAGGTGTGTAACATGGTCGAAACGATCTTTGCCGAACCTGACGTTTTTTTGGCCGAATTGGCGGGGCAATCAGAAAACATCATCCGTGCGGGTCATCCCAAACTCCACAGGCCGGCCCTGGCAATCCCGGCCCTGGCCATTGCCGAGCCAGGTCATGATCAATTAGCGGCCTTGATTGCAAAAATGTTCGCTGTGATGATTGCCGCACCAGGGGTGGGGCTGGCGGCCCCGCAAATGGCGGTGGGGTTGCGGCTTTTGACCTATCGCATTCCGCCGGGCCGCAATAATGCCGAATCGGGGGAAGTGCCGATTGAACCGCGTTGTCTGATCAACCCCGTCTTAGAAATATTAAGCGACGACCAGGAGGAGGGATTTGAAGGCTGTCTTTCCTATCCCGGCATGTATGGGAAGGTTCCGCGTTACCGCCATATTTTATGCCGCGCCGATTTGCCCGATGGCCGCAAATGGGAAGCGGAATGTCGCGGATTTGAGGCCCGCATCCTTCAACATGAAATCGATCATTTGGATGGGGTGGTGTTTGTCCAGCGTATGCCGGATTTCACCCAATTCGGTTACCGCGAGGAAATCCTGGCCGCCCAGGCGACGCGTGGGGCTAAAAATTGAGCGGTCTCGCGCATATCGTAAGCGGGTTCACGCCAAATTAGGCCAGATTTCGCAGATTATTGAAGCCATCCCCAGAAGCATTATTACCAAAAAAGGGAGCGTCATTACCCGCCGGACTGCAAGCGGATTGCCGCTTGTAGTCCGAGTCGGGTAATCCCCCAGGAGTATTGTTCCTCAAAACTCCTGGGGGATTACCCGACTCGAACTATCCGTGTTCCACGGATAGTTCGGCGGGTAATGACGCTCCCTTTTTTTACGCTCTTTAGCTGCGCGTTTGGCATCTTTGTTTGGCGGATTATTTTCGTCATAGGCCGAAAATTGACGTAATTTCTCCTCTGACATCAAACCTGCCTGATACAAATCTACAGCCGTTTCATAAATTTCATCGGTCAGTCGGCTCATGGAAATACCTATTATTTAGATAGCTCAAATTGCGCACTTCAAAACGCTAGCAGTTTAGCGCAAACTCGAATTAAGCGCAAACGAAATCGCGGCACATTATTTGATTGTTACACCCACCTCACGGGATTAAGGCCTTGATCGCATTATCTTCAAGCGCATCCTGTATATCCGATTCGGTATAAGCGAGCAAATCTTCTGCCAGTAATGTCAAATCATTTTCTTCGCGTTGCGAAAGGTTCGCTTGTTCAGATTTGCTAAACCCATACAAAAAGAAAATATCGTGGCCAGTTTTGTAGGCAAGTATAACGCGGTAGCCCCCACTCTTGCCACCCCCTGGTTTGGCAACCCGAATTTTATAGAGATTTTCTCGAATTTTAACCACCCCCAATCCTTGGTCAAATTCAAAAGCTGTATTATGAAGGATAAGTGACGTGAGACCTTCCTTTTTGGCCCATTTGGCAAAATTTTTAGTCATAAAACAACGCAGATTCGGTGGCATTGATTTCCCCCATAAAATTATTTTATACTCCGTTTCCAAATGATTTCAGCTTTATGACCCCCCCTTCCTGCTTAGGAAGGGGGGGTCATAATCGGAATTCTTTAGGAAACGGGGTATAGTGTAAACTGCCATTTTCGCTCTGGCGCGGTGCGGAATTTAAGGCGATGAAAAAACGAATCGGAGTCGCCGCGCGACCGCTAATCCCCGAAACTGATTTTGGCGTGGGATTTTTCAATCGTACGCAGGCGGGTCATGAGATATTCCATCGGGCGGTCGCCTTTGATGCGGTGGCAACTGGCGCAGAGTAATTGGAAATTTTCGTAATAATCGCCGCCGCCTTTGGCCTTTGGCACAATGTGGTCAATGTCAAAATGGCGGAGATCAAATTCACTGCCACAGCCATTGCAGCATTTATTTTGGGCGGCATAGAGGCGGGTTTTTACGTCGTTGCTGGGGAGCAACAGGGCAACATCCGTGCGGTGCGGAATGTCGGTGCGATGGATAAAATCGCGGAACATCCCCGCATCGCCGCTTAAGCGTTCAATCAGAATCGCGCTTGATTTTTGTTCAATGTCGATGCCAATCCAGTGGCGGTTCAGTTGCTGCGCCGCCACGCAGGTCGTGGCACAGCCGCAAAACGGATCAAGCACAATATCGCCCTCACGCGAACTCGCCTTGATAATCCGGTGCAACAAAGCCAGGGGTTTTTGCGTCGGGTAACCGGTGCGTTCACGATCTTCGCGGTTGAGGGATTCTATGTCGGTCCAATAATCCTCGGCAATTTTCCCATCTTCGACATAATAGCGATAGGTTTTGCCCGATTTTTTATCGGTTTTTTCTTGATAGTCGCGGCCATCTTCATCGACACCGCTTTTCATGTGGCTGTTCGGTTTGCGCGGGATGGAGGCCCCGGCTGCATCAAAAAAATAGGCATCGGATTTGCTGTAATATAAAATCACGTCGTGTTTGCGGC
The DNA here is from genome assembly GCA_030054015.1 of Candidatus Symbiobacter sp. Classification (GTDB taxonomy): domain Bacteria; phylum Pseudomonadota; class Alphaproteobacteria; order Elsterales; family Elsteraceae; genus JASGCR01. The sequence continues at coordinate 11,806 of JASGCR010000023.1, forward strand.
CAAAGGTGCGCTTGCTTTTACCGCCAATCGAATAACACCAAATGATTTCATTGCGAAAATTGTCGCGGCCAAAAATCGCATCGAGCAAAAATTTCAAATAATGGCTGGCGGTGGGGTCGCAATGGAGATAAAAACTGCCCGTATCTTTCAACACGCGGTGCATTTCAATGATGCGTTGCGCCATATAGGCCAAATAAGCCGCCATCGCATTGCTGTGGGTTTCTTTGGTCGCCAGGATAAATTTTCCCAAATTCGGGTACTTTTCAATCAAACGCTCCAAATAGGCCGCGTTCACATCCGACCAACCCCACATATCCTTAAACGCCGCGCCCGCCGCGCGGCTGCCGACCGGCGCGGCGTAAAGGCGTTTGGAGTTAAAGGGCGGATCGAGATAGATCAAATCCACACTGTCACTATTCATCCCATGCAAGACAAAAAGATTATCCTGGGTATACAGCGTGTTGGTGAACATTTTTTCCCCATGCGGCAGCAAACGCGAAAATATTTCGCATTATACGCCGTTTCTCAACGCCGATGTCAATTGCCAACGCCGAACCCATAAACTACCCCATAAACTATCCCATAATATGATAACCCGCATCGATAAATTGCACATTGCCGGTGAGGGCAGCCGCCCCATCGCTGGCCAAAAAGGCGGCGACTTCGCCCACATCATCAATCGTCACCAATTGATGGTCGGGGGTGCGGGCGCGGGTGCGTTCGAGCAATTCGTCAAACCGGTCAATCCCCGAAGCCGCCCGCGTTTTCAAAGGCCCCGCCGACAAGGCATGGACGCGGATTTTCTGCCCCCCCAATTCCGCCGCCAGATAACGCACACTTGATTCAAGCGCGGCCTTGACCGGCCCCATGAGATTATAATTTTCCACCACTTTTTCGGCCCCGTAAAACGTCACGGTCATGAGGCAACCGCCGCGCGGCATAAGCGGCTCGGCCAATCGCGCCATGCGGATAAAACTGTGACAGGACACATCCATCGCCATGTTAAATCCGGCTTGGCTGCAATCAATGATGCGCCCGTGCAAATCCTCACGCGGGGCAAAGGCAATTGAATGGAGCAAAAAATCCATCGTTCCCCAATCGGTTTTAATCCGATCAAACACCGCCTCTAATTGACCGGGCTCGCGCACATCACAGGGGACAATGATCGGGCATTTAATGCTTTCAGCCAAGGGGCGGACATAGGGTGCGGCCTTTTCATTCAGATAAGTGACGGCGATTTCCGCTCCCTGGCCTTGCATCACCCGCGCACAGCCCCAGGCGATGCTTTGGTCATTGGCAATGCCCACCACCAACCCGCGTTTTCCTTGTAACATGATATGATCTCCTTGATTCGAACCAATGTCCTTAATTCGGCCTTAGGGGTTAATCCCCAGGCCCCAACATATCCCCCCGGCGAGAAACACCAACAGCCATGAAGGAACCTTGCCCGATAACAGCACCGCCAAGACCACCAACACCACCGCGACATCCGCGACATGATGGACGCCATTGCGCCAAATCGGATCATACAGGGCGGCGGCCAACACGGCCACCACGGCGGCATTGACTCCCAACATGGCGGCCTGGGCGCGCGGATTGCGCAACACGCTGTGCCAAAATGGCAGCACTCCACCAATCAGCAAAAAGGACGGGCCAAAAATGGCGATATAGGCCAAACCCGATCCCAGCCAGCCATTGGGCGGCACCGTCATCGCGCCGCCCAAAAAAGCCGCAAACGAGAAAACCGGCCCCGGCAAAGCCAATGTCGCGCCATAACCCGCCATCAAAATTTCCGGGCTGAGCCAATTATTCGCGGCGGCCTCGCTCTGGAGCAAAGGCAACAACACATAGCCGCCGCCAAACACCAAGGAACCCGCCCGATAAAACGCGGTGATAAATTCGAGATAATGGTGCGGCCAAATCACATCCAAGATCGGCAACCCAACCAAAAGGCCAAAAAATATCACCAATAACGTAAACCCTACGCGGCGGCTTAGGTTAAAGCGCAGGACATCGCGGCCCAGGATCGGTTGCGGTTTGAACAGTACCAGGCCAAGCACCCCCGCCGCCAACATGACATAAATTTGGATAAATTTATCCGGTACCAGTATAATTATCGCCACCCCGGCGAACATTATGACAAATTGCCACGCTTGGCGGAGCAAATTGCGTCCCATGCCCCACACCGCCTGCGCCACCACCGCCACCGCCATTAATTGCAAGCCATGCAGAGCCGAATTGGGGATCACATCGCCAAAGCGGGTCAGGCCCTGGGCCACCCCAGCCATAAACAAAAAGGACGGCAGCGAAAACCCCAGCCAAGCGGCAAAGGCTCCCCAAAATCCCGCCTGCATGAGACCAATCGTCATGCTGATTTGACTGCTGGTGGGGCCGGGCAAAAAATTGCACAAGGCGACAATATCGCCATAATCACGTTCGGACACCCAACCCCGCTTTTTGACGATTTCGGCATGAAAATAGCCAATATGCGCAATCGAACCGCCAAAACAGGTCAGCCCCAACCGCAAATAAATCACAAAAATCTCCCAGGGCGTCCGCAATTGGGGCGGCGCATCGGGGGCAAGCGGTTCTGACACGGACGACATGATCGGGGCGGTTCTTTTCAATGTTAAATTTACCAAAGATTGCGTAAGGTAAGGTTGGGTGTGCGTGAGTCTTTTAGCCCCCCATTCCTGGTTAGGGACGGTCTGAGTAAGTCGTACTGACCCCCCCTTCCTGCTTAGGAAGGGGGGGAAACCGATCCTTGG
>JASGCR010000276.1:0-3210 GCA_030054015.1 Candidatus Symbiobacter sp.
CTCGCATGATCCGTTTCACGGATCATGCGGCGGGTAATGACGCTCCCTTTTTTTTACACTCCCTTTTTTTACGCTCTCTCTTTGCCGCTCTCTCTTTTACGCTCTCTCTATGCCGTGCATTACTTAGCACGGCACTTAAGACAATCATCTAGAAAATTTGCTTAAAATGTGCCAATCTACCCCGGTCTGAGTGAAATCATCAAGCTAATGCTGAGGATGCGATGAATCATAATGCCATGAAATTGGCTTTCCAGAATAGTATGGGCGAGAATTCAACGCGGCGATGGCGTGGCATCCTGGTCGCGGGGCTGCTGATCACCGCGATGGGGGTTGAGTTGGGTCACGGCATCGCCCTGGCGGCCCCCAATAATGATGGGCGTGTCGCGCCACCCTCGCGCCTGGCGATGCAGATGAGTTTTGCGCCGGTGGTGCGGAAAACCGCGCCCGCGGTGGTGAATATTTTTGCCAAACGTAAAGTCAAACAAAATCTCTCCCCATTGATGCAAGACCCGTTTTTTCGCCAATTTTTCGGGCAGGCATTCCAAAACCTCCCGCCCAGGGTTGAAAATTCATTGGGGTCGGGGGTGTTGGTGCGGGGCAATGGCACCGTCATCACTAATAATCACGTGATTAATGGGGCGGATGAGGTGAGTGTGGTGTTATCAGATCGCCGCGAGTTTCCCGCCAAAATTTTGCGGGTGGACCCCAGGTCGGACTTGGCGGTGCTAAAGATCGATGCCAAGGGTCCCTTGCCCTTCCTTGAAATGGCGGATTCCGACGATTTGGAAGTGGGCGATTTGGTGCTGGCGATTGGCAATCCGTTCGGGGTCGGGCAAACCGTGACCAGCGGTATTATCTCGGCTCTGGCCCGCGCCCAGGGCAGCGATGCGGATTCGCATTATTTTATCCAAACCGACGCGGCGATTAATCCGGGTAATTCCGGCGGAGCCTTGGTAACTTTGGATAATAAACTGATCGGCATCAACACCATGATCGTGAGCCAATCGGGCGGTTCGGTCGGGATTGGCTTTGCCATACCGTCCAATCTGGTTAAAACCATGATCGAGACGAATTCGGGCAACAAAGTGGTGCGGGGTTGGTTGGGACTGGCCGGGCAATCGATAACGGCTGAGTTGGCCGCCTCGCTTAATTTAGCCAAACCGGTCGGGGTAATTGTCAAAGCCGTCTATCCTGGCGGCCCAGCCGATCTGGCCGGGGTTAAAATTGGCGATGTGATCACCGAATATGGCGGCCATGATGTGAATGACCAGGCGGGATTGAATTTCCGTGTCGCCACCCAAAGCCTGGCCGCCACCAACACGATAGGTTTGCTGCGCGAGGGCAAGCCAGTGCTGCTGAATGGCGTAAAAATCATTCCGGCTCCGGAAACGCCGCCGCGCTCCCCAATGCTCATTCGCGGCGATAACCCGTTTTCCGGCGCGGTGGTGGCGAATCTATCCCCAGCTCTGGCCGAGGAATTGGGCCGCCCCGAAGATTGGAGCGGCGTGATCGTACTCGAAATACGCGGGGATAATGCCGCCGCCATTGGCTTGCAGCCCGGCGATGTCGTCGCCAGCCTTGACGGGAACGAGGTCAAAGACGTAAAAAATTTCGCCGCTAAAATGGATCGCGCCCAACGCAAATGGAGCATCAACATAAAACGGGCGGGACAGGTGATACCGCTTGAATTGGAAGTAAGATAAATGGCGGGGCGAGACCTTTTTGCCGACCAAAATTTTTTAGCCGATCGGGACGGGCCAGATTCAGTGGGAGGAGTTTCGGTGGGAGGAGTTTCGCCGCAACCGAACCCGTCCTATCGCCCCCTGGCTGATCGGCTGCGCCCGCAATGCCTGGCTGATTTGGTGGGCCAGGATCATTTATTAGGCGAAAATGCGCCGTTGCGATTGATGCAAACGCGGCAACAATTATCGTCGTTAATATTTTGGGGGCCGCCTGGCTGTGGCAAAACCACTTTGGCGCGGCTTTTGGCGAGCGAGTTTACCGCCAATGGCAAAAAAATGGCCTTTGATTCCGTGTCGGCAATTTACACCGGCGTGGCCGAATTGCGCAAAATCTTTGAATTGGCGCGGGCCAGGCGGGCGGGCGGGCGGGCGGGAGGCCAGCAGACATTACTGTTCATCGACGAAATCCACCGTTTCAACCGCGCCCAGCAAGATGGCTTTCTGCCCTATGTCGAAGATGGCACAATTATTTTGGTGGGAGCGACGACCGAGAATCCTTCATTTGAATTAAATGCCGCTTTATTGTCGCGGGCGACGGTTTTGGTGCTGAAACGTTTGGACGAGGCGGCGTTATTGTCATTAAAATCGCGGGCTGAAATAGAAATAGGCCATGAATTGCCTTTGACCCAAGATGCGGTTGGGTTATTATTGACTTTGGCGGATGGCGATGGGCGATATTTATTAAATATGATCGAGCAACTCCAATCTTTGCCGCCAGATGCGCCGCTATCTTCGGAGAATTTACTTAAACTAGCCCAACGCCGCGCTCCGATTTACGACAAAAACCGCGACGAACATTATAATTTGATCTCGGCCCTGCATAAATCCTTGCGCGGTTCCGACCCCGATGCGGCGATTTATTGGCTGGCGCGGATGCTGGTGGGGGGAGATGATCCGCTTTATGTGGCGCGGCGGCTGACCCGATTTGCCAGCGAAGATGTTGGCCTCGCCGATCCCCAAGCCCTGCCCCTGGCCCTGGCCGCCTGGGATGCCTATGAACGCCTCGGCAGTCCAGAGGGGGAATTGGCTTTGGCGAATTTGGTTTTGTACCTCGCCACCGCTCCCAAATCCAACGCGGCCTATACGGCGTTAAAGGCCGCCAATGCCGCCGCTCAGCGCACCGGATCATTGATGCCGCCCTTGCACATCGTCAATGCCCCAACGCGGCTTATGAAGGATTTGAATTATGGCCGCGATTATCAATATGACCACGACACGCCCCACGGCTTTTCCGGCCAGAATTATTTTCCCGATGGCATGGCACGCGAGGCGTTTTATCAACCGGTCGAACGCGGGTTTGAACGCGAGATTATCAAACGCTTGGACTATTGGCAAAAATTACGGGGCGATGTCGTGCCGCCGCGCTAAGTAAAGCGCGTCATTACCCGCAGGAGTATTATTGCCAAAAAGGGAGCGTCATTACCCGCAGGAGTATTATTGCCAAAAAGGGAGCGTCATTACCCGCAGG
>JASGCR010000276.1:3310-3377 GCA_030054015.1 Candidatus Symbiobacter sp.
AGTATTATTGCCAAAAAGGGAGCGTCATTACCCGCAGATTTTTGCCGCGAAGCGGCATAAATCTGTC
>JASGCR010000024.1 GCA_030054015.1 Candidatus Symbiobacter sp.
TACAACCGGACAGACCTCGTGCTATAGAACCGGACATATCACGTGTTCGTGACATCCTTAATTCGCACCCGTACAGATTCAGGCAAACTGAGCCTCGTGGTTAAGGAAATGATGAATCCCCGCCTTGGGGAAGGTCTGATTAAGTATTTTTCAAAAGAGCCGCATCTTTGCGAGCGGGCGGCTTCGCCCGCGAGGCAATCCAGAAAATTTAGCCATTTCAAGATGTTACTGGATTGCGTCCTGCTTCGCCTAAGGCTCGCAGCTAAAGGCCGATCCCCGCACCCCCCGAATGGATTGCCAGCTCAAGCTGCCTCGCAGCTTGGCGGTAATGAGGGATTGATGTTCAATGTTGAAAACCTTCCGTCTACTAACCCTTTGTTTTATTTGACAATAATTTTCGCACAGGCTCTAAAGTAATTTTTCTGACTTAAAGGCTGATTCAAGATAAGAAGAATGCTATGAAGTGCGAAGGTGCGTCTTACCCCGCCGCCGCCGTAAGGCGGCGAGTCGGGGTATCCAGCTCGCTCGAAATGTCTATTTCGAGCAAAAATACCAATTTTTGACGCGCCGACGCGCGTCAAAGCTGGATCACCCGACGCGCTTGCTAACGCAAGCGGCGGGTGATGACAAACTTACTCTACCTGTCATAATTTTGGAACAGCCTCTAAGAGCCTGTGCGAAAATTATTGTCAGATAAATCAATGGGTTAGTAGACGGATAATTTTCTACATTTAACATCAATCCCTCATTGCCGCCAAGCTGCGAAGCAGCTTGAGCTGGCAATCCATTCGGGGGGTGCGGGGGGCGTAAGCCCACCGCATAACATGCCGCATTTGCTTGGTTTTTAGCAAATACGGATTATTTATGTGGTGGGCTTACGCCCCCCACACCCCCCGAATGGGTTCCCAGCCGCACCTAAAGGTGCGGCGGGAATGAGGGAATTTCTCGTTTTCTCTAAGTTCTTGATTTTACACAACAATAATTTTCGCACAGCCTCTAAGGTGATAAAATTTGTTCAAGCCCATTAGTGCGACTTGCTTTATTAGGTAATTCACCATCTGTACCGCGTACAGTATAGCTTTTATTTCTGCCAGTCGAAATGGTTATTGTTTTTGAAGAATTTACCTCTCCTGAAAACAATTCAAGCAGTTCATTTTTCTTTATTACGCAAATTCCATCATTATTACACACGAATACTGCGAATGATCTTTTATAAACAAAAGAAAAATTTATAAAATTTCTGAAATTATCTTCTGAGTATGTAAACATCCACGGGGAAAGACGCTTTGTACTATATTTAATATAAAGAAAATTTCCATTAACTTCATATGCTGCATTATCTGATGTATTGACAGCCTGAATAAACAATTTTTCATCTGAATGATGAACAATTTTTGCAAATACCGCACCATGATAAAATAAAAAATCATTCATTTTTTTCTCCAAGACATTTCTTTAATGGCATCATCGTCCATTCGATAATACAAACGCGCCATTTTATTTTTATTATAAAATATTTTAAAGTGGTGCTGAGCATAAGGAAACATATTTCGCTCAGTTTTCCCAATGTCTATTAAGCCGCGTTTACGCGAAATTTCTTCTATATTTGCGTCAGAATAATTATCTATTGGAGTGCTGAAATAAAAAGCAACCGTTTCATCTTTAGTAATGAGGTATTTAATTCTTGCAATAAGCTCCGCAGGAATATTATCGGTTTGAATGCATGAAAGTATTTTTTCTAAATGCTTGCGACCTAAAATTGATGACTTTGTTAAATTTTCTATTTGATCTGTAAAAGCAAATATTGGGAAATAAATTGTTCCTGCTTTTATGGAAACATTAATTTTATCTACGCTTGAATGGAAAACTGCATTTACCGTTTTGTCGACAAACCATACAGGCTGCTTACCCGCTTTTATTAAATCTAGCGCCATTCTGTGAAACAGGAAGCACTTATTCCATTGTTTGAATAATTCTTTCGGGATATGAAGCTCAAAGAAATTAAAATATTCTCCACGATTACCGAACATCCTTGCCCGCTGAATATAGGTATCTTGCTGAATCGTATGAGCTGTGCGAGTGAAATACATAGAAAGCAAATTTACAAAAGTAACGCCTCGTGAGACAATGTTCCCTCCTATTGCAATCGTAAATGGAGTTTTCGGAGTTGCTGAGTCTGATATATTCTCTATGGTTTTATCTTTATCTGAATTTATCATTTTAATTACGTTACGAGAGTTATTCTCTTTTATATAATCTATAATATTATTAACGTAATCATATCCATGTCTTTTTTCAATTAAACTTGCAATTTTATCATAATGAATTTGCGCCTTAGGATTATTAATATCATCCAATTGATTAAAAAATTCACGAACAATCCGAGTATCCTCTAGGTGTTCATTTTTTCTGCCAGAGGTATGAACAAGCATGCAATAATTTTGTTCCTTGCCAATCTCCCTTGTATTTAAAAAACCGACATTTACCAAGAATCCATAAATGGCATCAACTAGGTATTTGGGTTTATCACCATCATCAGGAATTTGATTAATCATATACTTAGGAATGGAATCGTGGGGAAAAAACTTTTCCTGACCATAATAATTCTCATGCGGTTTAAAATATACCCACCTTGATCTATCATTATTATAAGTGTTATTTAAATCTAAACGTGCAGGAGTTGCAGTCACGCCAATATAAATGCCCATTTTATCAAAGTTAATTAACCTTTCAATTAAATCATTGATCTTTGAGAACTCTCCTTTGTTTATTTTTGAATTAGGAGTAGCAAAATCGGCTTCGTCGTCAATAACCACATTCTTATTGTTATCGCTCAATTTATCAATTATAAAGTTTAAATCTTTAGAATTTTTTTTTGCAATTAATATTAATCCCCGACTTGAGGGGCGAAATGATTCAGCTTTCAAGTCGCTTAGATTTTTTGGTGCTGGATTCAACATCGATGATTGAAAACGATCAAGGTTTTGTTTGAGTAAGTCAATGCTATCATTTACTAATATAATGATAGTTTTGTAACCTTCGTCGATAAGTTTTGCAGTTAAACATATCATCATTTCGGTTTTACCACTTTGCGGTTCACCGTAAATGACTAATGAATTTGTGCCGGAGCGAAGAGCATCCGTTACTTTATCAACCACTAATTCGATACAACCAGTCTTTCCTGTATGGCTTATTACACGTGAAAGTTGTTTGGAGTACTCGTTTCCTGAGTTCGACTGGTTCATTTTTTTCTCTCGCTCTATTATCTGCATTGCAGAAACTAAAAAGTTAATTTAATAGTTTTATAATTTAGCAACCCTATGAGATTGTGTCAAATAATTTTTTATACCCGTATTTAACCGTTAGCTGTGTTGACGTATATAAACGTATGTTTATATGAGCATATTGATATTGCAGTATGGAATAAATTCAATAGTTCCGTATGCAGGTGAAGACGCATGGCAAAGCGGCTGCACCGCTTTAATTTTTGTGCTGGTTCCCCCACCCGCCTAATTCCCATTCAGCGTCAAATTCAATGTGACAGAACTGGCCGAATCGAAAAATGTCAAACGCAAGGTACAAGGACGCAGCGCATTGCACAAATTCCGGAAACGGGTTTGGCGGTTACTGATCCGGCGGTAAAGATAGGGCGAGCCTTTTTGGTCGCTATAGACCTCCGCGCCGATGCTAAGGGTGCGACCGCCATCGGCCAGGTAATTGCCGGTGCCGCCGCTCAGGATCACATCAAATTCTTCATTTGGCTCGAAACTGGTGCGATTGGAATTGGGGGCGATCCTGGCGGTCAAAGGCGCGCCGCCGGTGGTGCTAAATTGCCAATGGGCGTTAAACGGTACCCCATCCACCAGCCCGGTCACGCTCACATTATACAGCATGTTTTTTTGCCACGGGCGGTATGGCACAAAGATCGCATAATCGCGGTCTTGGTAAAGGCCGTTTTCTTGGCTGCTGTAATTGGTCAGGCCGTCTTGGGGTTTTTCGCTGCTTGTGACGCGTCCGGTGCTGTCGGTGACGGTAAATTTGACATTGCGCAATTTCTGGTCAAATTTTGGGGCTTGCAGACTGATGGGGTAACCGAGCAACCGCCGGAAATAACTGAGCGGTACCGGGCTTGGGATTTCAAAATCATACCAATCGATAGGGGCTTCGGTCTGGCCGGCATAAGGCCAGACGATAAATTTATTGGCCGGAGCGGCATCGGCTTGGTCAACCATATTCACGGTGGCAATCACGCCGCGTGACAGGATTTCGCTGTTTTTAACCGCGCCCTCGGCGATATTGGGCTGCCAAACCGCCCCGGCACCCGCCGATTTAAAATTGCCGAGCAAGCCCACACGGTGAAACGGCGCGTCAAAGAGATTCTGGATGACCTCTAAGGCATTGCCACCCGAATCATTGCCCAACACTTCGCCGGTAAATTGGGCCTGCGGATAGAGCAATTTCACCCGATCGCCAGGGGTTTGGCCGCGAAAATATTTGGAATTGCGGTTGGTCTCGTCATGGCTAATATCGCCACGCTTTGCGTCCCATAAATACGCGCTGTGGGTCGCCGCCGCCTGGTCAAGCAACGGAAACCATTGCAAAGCCGGACGCCCGGCTTTGACCCGCCACTCATTGACAAATTCAATGATTTTGTCGCCGCGGATCGGGGTATCGGCCAGGTCTTGGGCCCAGTTATCAGGGATCGGCGCAACCAACCCCCACCCGCATATCAATGCCAATCCCGCCCGCGCCAGCCAAAATTTTACCTTGTCCATTCTCGCCATTTCTTGAGCCATCCCCTGGTAAGATCATCCGGTCGGGATCATCTGATTTGCGATCTTATACGGATCATGGTAAAATAAAGGTGAGTGACAGCGCAAGCATCATGCTGTGACACCCCCCGTAACACCCCCGTAACAAGGAAAACACGATGACAGAAATTTATTTTCGCACCGGCGAGGCCACGGTTTTTGCTTCCGAAGGTCAGTATAGCGATGCCATGCCGGAATTGGTGATGGGTTCGGTGCGCGGGCCGGTTGGGGCCGCCTTTGCCGGCATGATGGGGCAATCGGCCGGCCATACACGGATGTTTGCGGTGCGCGATTGCAACCAAATGGTCAAACCCGCCACCATGATGACGAGCAAAGTCACCATTGATTCCGAGGCCTATATCGCTTTGTTTGGCAGTGTGGTGCAAGCGGCAACCGCGGATGCCGTGTTGGATTGCGTGATTGACGGCATCATTCCGCGCGACCAGGTCGATGAATTATGTATGATTATCACCATCTGGCTTGATCCGCGCGTTCCCGGTCATGATAAACTCGATAAGGATGAATTATATAACAATAATTACCACGCTACCAAATTGGCGATCAAACGCGCCATGAATAACGAACCCAACATCGATGAATTAATCGCCAACCGCCATAAGATTAAGCATTGCATGTTGTAAGGGGATGGGTTGTAAGGGGGTGGGTTGTAAGGGGTGGGTTGTAAGGGGGTGTTCAACAATGCTTGACGGGCTTTCGTTTTTGTTGTAGATTTGGAGCAGGTTCGTTTTACCAACTGTTTTTACCAACCGTTTTTACCAACATAGGTGCAACATGGAAATCGCTCTGCGCAAATACGGCAACAGCACGGTCGTGGTGTTGCCGCCTTCGGTGCTCAAAGATTTGGGTTTGGCGGCAAGCCAGATCATGACTTTGCAAACCACGCCGGATCGGAAAATTACTTTGGCCCCAAAGGCCAAATATAATTTGGCGGATATGTTGGCGGAATGTGATTTTGATGCCGCGCCGCCTGCCGATATGGTTGCTTGGGATGCGGCCAAACAGGTTGGCAATGAATTATGGTAATGCCCACCTTTGGTCGCGGCGATATTGTGTCGGTGGGTCTTGATCCGGCACTTGGCCATGAACAAAAGGGACGGCGACCCGCCTTGGTCTTGACCCCCAAAGAATTTAACCGTTGGGGCGATGTGTTGGTCGCCCCGATTACCAATGGCGGCGATTATTCCCGCTTTGCCGGATTTGCGGTGAAACTTGACGGCAGTGGTTGTACGACCATGGGCGTGGTGTTGATCAATAAAATCCGTATGCTTGACCTGGCGGCGCGTCATAGCAAATTCATTGAATCGGTGCCGCCCCATATCATCGAAGAAGCCCTGGCGCGTTTGAACGCGATTTTGGAGGGGTAAGGTTTGCTATAATTATCCGCGATTAGTGCCTATTGCTTGTCATGACGGGTGACAAGATAGGTCAGGGCAATCGCAAACAATGTACCGCCCAGCAAAATGTAAGACAATTGAGTCACGGTAAATCCTTTCGTATGTACAGGCTACAGCCGAACAAATTGGTATTGAGACAAAGCCAAATTTACTTGTCTTTCTGAGAGCCTGATTCAAAATAAGCAGAATATTATTAACTCTAGTAATTGGTCATCACCCACCGCCGCATTTATGCGGCGAGTCGGGTGATCCAGCCGCTCGAAATGTCTATTTGGAGCAAAAAATTTGATTTTTGACGCGCAGACGCGCGTCAAAGCTGGATCACCCGACTCGCCTCGTAAACGAGGCGGCGGGTGAAGACGCACTTACTCAACCTTTGATAATTTTGAATCAGGCTCTAAGTGCGTAAGTTAAACGAATCGCTGCCGCCGCGCGGCTGGCGTATTGGGTGGGATTCGACCCCCCCTCGCTCTTGCTGGCAAGAGCGAAAAACTTAAAAAACCGTGGGTTCGATTAACTGCGCGGCTGGCGGAGGGGGTGGGATTCGAACCCACGGTCCGCTTGCGCGGACAACGGTTTTCGAGACCGCCCCATTCGACCGCTCTGGCACCCCTCCGCAAGTTTCGTCACCATAGTCAGGGATTCGAAAGAATGCAAGCACAGAATATCAGCTTGTTTGCGCTTGCAGAGAGGATTGTGGTAGTGGTAGGTACAACAGATCACTGGTTTAGTCTGGTCATTTTTATGACCATCTCGTTATCGCTATCATCCTAAATTATTTCACATGCCACGTTGTAAGGGGAAAATGAATGACCGACATCGTCATTGCCAGTGCGGCGCGTACCGCCGTCGGGGGCTTTAACGGCAGCCTCTCAAGCCTCAAAGCCAGCCAATTGGGAGCGGTGGCCATCACCGCCGCCCTGGCCCGCGCCAAAATTTCGCCCAACGATGTGTCCGAGGTGATTTTGGGGCAAATTTTATCCGCCGGGGCTGGACAAAATCCCGCCCGCCAGGCCGCCATCGCGGCCAATATCCCGCATGACAAAACCGCCTGGGGGCTTAATCAACTCTGCGGTTCCGGCCTGCGCGCGGTGGCGATTGGGGCGCAAACCATCCTGGGCGGGGAGTCCGACATTGTCGTCGCGGGCGGCCAAGAATCCATGAGTCTGTCGCCCCATAGCATACATCTCCGCAATGGCGTGAAAATGGGAACCGGCAATTTGGTGGATACCATGCTGTCCGACGGATTGATGGATGCGTTCCAAGATATTCACATGGGCATCACCGCCGAAAACATCGCCAAACAATGGCAAATCACCCGCGAGCAACAAGACGAATTCGCCCTCGCCTCGCAACATAAGGCCGAGGCGGCGCAAAAAGCCGGCAAATTCAAAGATGAAATCGCCGCCGTCACCATCGCCAACAAAAAAGGCGATGTCGTGGTCGATAGCGACGAGGGGCCGCGCCACGGGGCAACGATTGACCAATTGAGCAAATTGCGTCCGGCTTTTGACAAAAATGGCACCGTGACGGCGGGGAATGCCTCGACCATCAATGACGGGGCGGCGGTCTTGGTTCTCATGCACGCCAAAGAAGCGGCCAAACGCGGCATCACCCCCCTGGCCCGGATTGTCTCCTATGCCACCGCCGGGGTTGATCCGGCGATTATGGGATCGGGACCCATTCCGGCCACCCGCAAAGCCTTGCAACGGGCGGGATGGAAAGTCGGCGATTTGGATTTGATCGAAGCCAATGAAGCCTTTGCCGCCCAAGCCCTCGCCGTCAACAAAGAATTGGGCTTTGACCCCGCGCGGGTCAATGTCAATGGCGGTGCCATTGCCCTGGGCCACCCCATCGGCGCGTCGGGGGCGCGGGTCTTGGTGACGTTGCTGTATGAATTGGCGCGGCAAAATAAAAAACGCGGTCTGGCGACTTTGTGCATTGGCGGCGGCATGGGTGTCGCCCTGTGTGTCGAACGCGGCTAAGCCCAAACCCGGGCGGCGGATAAACCCAGCGGCGAGTTATATAGACCAGGATTTTATTTTTATCAAAGGATTGTAATCGTGATGCGTAACGTGAATCGGTGCAAAATTTGGCTTGGGTTAGGCTGGGTGTCGGCTTGGTTGCTGTTGGGGATGATGGTGACCAGGCCGGTGATGGCGGCCTCGCCTTTGGATTACGAGCCAGAAAATGTCTCGCAATCGGAAATTTTTCTGTCCAATAGTTACCAAAATTTCACCCGCCAAGATGGGGTTCCCGACAGCAATATCCATTCCAATTATTATTTCTTGGCGTCCGTTTTGGGCTATCAACATATGACCGAATTTTTCGGCAACCCGATGCGTTTGACCATTTCGGTGCCGTTTGAAGTGATTGGGGCGCGGTCGAACTATTTCACCGGGCGGGAAAATATTGGCCTGGGCGACCTAAGCCTGGATGCTATCTGGTGGGTGTTTTCCGAGCCGGAAATCGATCAAAATTTGGGCGTGCGCTTGACCCTGACGCCGCCAACCGGCGATTACCGCGAGACACTTGACGCCAATACCAGCACGGGTCACATGACCACCACGATAGAAATCGGCTATCGTTATGGGTTTATGGGGGTGCTGCGCCCCATCATCACCATCGAGCCGGTTTTGTCGGTCAGCTATCACAGCAGCCAACAAACCTATTATATGGGGCCGCGCCTCACCATCGCCCCCATCTTGCAACCGCAATTATTCCTGAGTTCGCGCCCGTTTGATTCCTATCAAAATCTGGAAATTTTCGGCGGCGGCGGGGCGCAATTGGGCGGCAATATTAAATATGATAATGGCACATCGGTCAAAGGCAGCAATCAAATTTACCTCGATCTGGGGGCCACCACCGATTTCTTTAGCGACCAGCTCAATCTGCGCGCCGAAGCCCAGATTCCGGTGAGTTACGAAAAATCCATGCCCTATGCCCCCGGCGCGGTTTTTATCTTAAAGGCTGGGTATAAGTTTTGAGGGCTGTAAAATGGCATTTATCGAAGGCATTAGGATTCAGAATTTTCGCTCGTTAAAAGACGTGTCGATGGGAAAGTTTTTTTCTCACCAATCCTCTCCACCTCTCACCCCCTTCACCGTTGTAATTGGCAAAAATGGAGTGGGAAAGACTAGCCTTTTTGATGCCTTTGGTTTTATTGCCGATTGTTTGAATTATGATGTCGAACATGCTTGTGAAGGCGATGAAGATAACAAACGCGGAGGATTTGATCGTATAAGAACGAAAGGTACTCATGAGCCGATAAAATTTGAAATATATTATCGTGAAAACAGCGAGTCACGACCGATAAGTTATGAACTTGCCATTGATAAAGATAGGTCCGGACGCGCTTTTGTCTTTTCTGAAATTCTTCGGCAAAGGAGGTTTGGTCAAAGACATGGGCAACCTTTTCCTTTTTTAAAAGTATCAAAAGGTGCTGGCTTTGCCTGGAAAGGTGAGAAGTTGACCGCTCACGCCGAAAACGTAGATTTAAGCAATGAAGAATCAAATGATTTAATCGATGTTAAGTTATCAAGTACGCGCGAGCTTGGTATTGCTTCATATGGTCAACTTAAAGAACATCCACGTATCGAGAAATTTCGTAATTTTCTTAAAGGCTGGTATTTATCCTATTTTAATCCTGATGCTGCCCGTTCTTTGCCGACGGCAGGGGTGCAACGCCGTTTAAATAAACACGGAGAAAACATTGTCAACGTTGTCCAATATTTGGAACGCGACCATCCAGATAAATTCGCCAATATACTAGCAAAAATTGCCGAGAAAATCCCAGGCATCGAAAAAATTGATTCAAAAAAAACGGAAGATGATCGTTTGCTCTTACAATTTAATGAAAGAGGATATGCAGACCCGTTTTTTCAAATGCAAATGTCAGACGGGACGTTAAAATTATTCAATTATTTAATCTTGTTAGAAGACCCCGATCCCCCCCCTTTTATTTGTATCGAAGAACCAGAAAACGGACTCTATCACAAATTGTTAGAAATCATGGCGCGAGAATTTCGTGATCATGCCGCCAAATCACGTAAGGGTTCACAAATATTTGTGACCACCCATCAGCCTTATTTTGTCGATGCGCTTGACCCAGAAGAAGTTTGGATCTTGGAAAAAGGAGAAGATGGGTATTCCAAAATCACCCGCGCATCAGAAATTGAATTGGTAAAAAACCTGGTTGCCGAAGGGTTTCCTTTGGGCGGTTTGTGGTATGCCGACTATCTTGATGCACGGTGATTCATATGCACTTTGAAATTCTGTGCGAAGACAGTTCAGGGCTATTATTTATTCGAGGCATACTTGACAAAATTATTGGCAAGGCTGGCAGTCCTCATACTTGGAATGCGCGTAAATGTAAAGGTCTTGGCAGGTATAAACAGAAAGATGGTTCACTTTCAGATTCTGAACTCGCTGTCGAGATGGCAAATAATGAAGGAAAACTGCTCAATGAATTACCAAGGCTTTTGCGTGCAATAGATAATACCAGTAACATTGACTTTGTCGTTGTTATCGTCGATTTAGATGATCGTAACCTTGACAGTTTTAAGCTTGATTTAATGTCCATAGCCGATAAAAGCGGGGGCAAGCACTTATGTGAATTTTTCTTTTGCATTGAAGAAACCGAAGCGTGGTATATTGGTGATAGTATTGCTTTGGAATTAGCTTATCCTGAGTGCAAAAAACCAGTATTAGAAGAATACATACAAGATGATGTATGCGGCACATGGGAATTATTGGCAGACGCAATTCATCCAGGTGGAAGGGCCGTTTTGGACAATTATCGTAAGGCTGGGGACGCCAAACACGAATGGGCAAAAAAAATTGCCCCTCATTTTGAACCCGACCGCAACATCTCCCCTAGTTTTATTGTTTTCCGCGATGGGTTAAGAAAACTTGCCCAAAAATCACCCTAATCACCCCGCATCCGTCACGCCCTTGGCGGGTGAAAAATTATTATCGCTGGCGGACATCACGATTTTTTCCAACCCCGCCATTAATTCATCGCCATTCGCCACGACATGGAGCAAATTTTTGGTTGCGGCATCGCTAAATTTATGGGCGATAATCGCCTCGACCAACCGCAGCAACTCATCCCAATACCCATTGGTATTAACGATAAAAATCGGTTTCTCGTGGCGGTGCAGTTTGCGATTACATAATACGTCAAAGAATTCGTCCAGGGTGCCAATGCCGCCGGGCAAAATGATAAACCCCTCGGCCAGGTCGATCAGCAAGGCCTTGCGTTCGGCCATGGTTTCGACCAGGATTTGGCGGGTGACGTGGTTGTGGATGGGTTCGATATGGGCCATAAATTCGGGCGAGATGCCGATCACGACGCCGCCCATCTGTAAAGCCCCCTCGGCCACCGCCCCCATAATGCCGTTTTTGCCGCCGCCAAAAATCACATCAATGCCGCGTTGGGCTAATAATTGACCGATGCGGTGCGATTCGCGGGCGAATAAGGGGTCATCGCCGCCGCCGGCCCCGCCAAATACCGTCAAACGCACGGCGGCGGGGTCAAATCCTGCCAATTCGATGCGAATTTTCTGGCGCAACGCCTCGCTTAAGCCGACCATATATTTTCCCCCTCATGCCTTCTGTGTTACGTTATGTTAATAAAAATAGGTAAAATGATTTATCGGCGTTGTGCGGGTTTGCTGATTTTGCTGGATTGGGTTAAGAGTTTCCCCAAGGTAATTAATTGACGATTCTGCAGGAGGGTTTCGACCAGCAAAGCGACCAACAGGCTGGGTGATAACACGGCCTGAACGCGGCGTTCGGCGCGGAACACCACTTGTTCTTTGGGGTCAACCGCCAAGCGGCCATCGCGGTGGTTGCTGGTCGATTGGATGATATGAGAAATATTAACCCGCACTTGGCGGTTTTCGGCGGTAAAGGGGCGATACCCCAGAATCGCCCGCACCATCAAGACCCCGCCTTTATCGTCGCGGCGGAAATTCGATTCAAAGGTCAGGCCAAAATAGTCAAAGCTGAATTGCAGTTTTTCGCGTTTATCCAGTACCAGACCGCCATTTTCTTGCACCGTAATCGCCCCAATTTCGACGTCATTGGTCAATTCTTGGGCGGACTCAAGCATCTTTTTGGACATAGAAGAAATAATCTTGTATGTACCTCGGATAAAACTATGGGTTAACATGTCACACAACACCTCAAGCGAGCGGCGCGACACCTCAAGCGAGCAGCGCGGCGGCAACTTCAACGGATAGATTACTTTGACCCGCAGACACTTAATAGGAAAGGATAAGACATTGTCAAGCCTGGTTCAACAAATGAAACCCACCCTGCATCCGGCAGGGCGGATTTTTATCGCCATTTTTGCCGCCATCACATTGTTGCTGTTTTGGCTTTGGCAACCCTTGGGCTGGGTCGGCTTGGTTTTAACGCTTTGGTGTGCGTGGTTTTTCCGCGACCCGGTGCGGGTAACGCCGGACCGACCAGGCCTCATCATTGCCCCGGCCGATGGGGTGGTTATGTTAATTGAACCCGCTGCCCCGCCGCCGGAATTGGGCTATGACATGACGCCCTTGCCGCGTATTTCGATTTTTATGTCGGTGTTTGATGTGCATGTCAACCGCGCCCCCGCCGCCGCCAAAGTCGAACGCATCGCCTATCGCGCCGGAAAATTTTTTAACGCCGCCCTCGATAAAGCCAGCCAAGAAAATGAACGCTCCAGCATGTTGCTCAAATTAGAGGGATTGGACAAACCCGCAGCATCACCAGAATCCGATGACGAATTGCTTTTGTCCAAACCCCATGACCTCATCGTCGTCCAAATTGCCGGCCTCATCGCGCGGCGGATTCTAAGTTTCGTTGCGCCGGGCGCGGCGTTACAGGCCGGGCAACGTTATGGCATGATCCGTTTTGGCAGCCGCGTCGATGTCTATTTGCCAGCCGGCACCACGCCCTTGGTGGCTGAGGGGCAACGCGCCATAGCCGGTGAAACCATTCTGGCCGATTTAGGGCCGCCATCCTCAGGACAGGCATCGCAAAGCCGTTCCTACCGCCGCCAATAATCCCATCCTGGCGAGACAAATTTTTTACCCATTGGAGGAAAAAAATGAAAAAAATGAACCACCAAGATTCGGGCGCGCCGCGCCCCGTCCCCTTTCGCCCGCGCCCCATCTCGCCCGCCCGCCGCGATGTGATTGCCCGCAAAAGCCTGTCTTTGGCGCGGTTATTGCCGAATATCATCACCCTATCGGCCTTGGCGGCCGGCCTCACCGGGGTGCGGTTTGCTTTGGCGGGCGATTTTGCCGCCGCCGTATTGGCTATCATGTTGGCGGCGGTGTTGGATGGCCTGGATGGCCGCGTCGCCCGCATGATCGGAGCGACCAGCCGCTTTGGGGCCGAGCTTGATTCCCTCTCCGATTTTGTGGCTTTTGGCGTGGCCCCGGCTTTGTGCCTTTATGTGTGGGGCTTGGAGGATGCGGGTCGTTTGGGCTGGGCTGTGTCCCTGGTCTATGCCGCCTGTATGGCCTTGCGCTTGGCCCGTTTTAACACCAGCCTGGACGATGCCAAACGCCCGGCCTGGACAAGCAAATATTTTGTCGGCGTACCGGCACCGGCGGCGGCGGGTTTGGCCTTGCTGCCCATCATCGCCAATTTGGAATTTGCCCCGCGATGGATTCACCTGCCCTGGGTGGTTGCGCCTTGGCTGTTGCTGGTGTCAGGGTTAATGATCAGCCGGATTCCGACCTTTTCCTCGAAACGCTTGAACGTTGCCAATCGTTGGCTGTGGCCGGTTTTCATGAGCATTTTGCTGATTGTCGCGGGATTAGCCACCGAACCCTGGCTCACCATCTTGGTGGTTGGGGTGGGTTATTTTCTGTCGATCCCCCTGACCTGGTGGACGGTTCGCCGCAGCGAAGGCCACCCCACCGCACGGGTGATTAATTTTACCCCGCGCCAGAATCCGCATGATGACAAAGGCGCGTAAGCTAAAAAAATCGTCCCTACCGCAATGCAACATAAACTGATTTTTAATCATTTTATGCTGGGGGCAAAGCACGGGTGAAAGCAACGCGTTATACTACAATGGATTTCTGACAAAGTTGGATAGCAGCCACAGCAAAAATGACGCTTGCAGTTTCTCGATTTTGCTTTATATTGTGCATTGCGTCATCGAGAGATGATGGTTCGCTTCGGCGGACGTTTCCTCCCTGAACTGGGGCCAAACGCAAGTTTGGCCCCTCTTTTTTTGCCTGATTTCCGGTCGGTTCAGTATTGGCGCGGTTTGGTTTGGTTTGGTTTGGTTTGGTTTGGTTTGGTTTGGTTTGGTTTGGTTTGGTTT
>JASGCR010000277.1:0-260 GCA_030054015.1 Candidatus Symbiobacter sp.
TAATCCCCCAGGAGTTTTGGGGAATAATACTCCTGGGGGATTACCCGACTCGGACGGCAAACGGAAATCCGTTTGCCGTCCGGCGGGTAATGACGCTCTCTAATCATGACTCGCCTAAAAAGCGGCGTCATTACCCACCGCGCTGTCTGTGCAACAGACAGCGCGAGTTGGGTAATCCCCCAGGAGTTTTGGGGAATAATACTCCTGGGGGATTACCCGACTCGGACGGCAAACGGAAATCCGTTTGCCATCCGGCGGGT
>JASGCR010000277.1:360-3366 GCA_030054015.1 Candidatus Symbiobacter sp.
AATGACGCTCCCTTTTTTTACCGCTCTTTATTTAGTGCGGCGGGTAATGACGCTCCCTTTTTTTACCGCTCTTTATTTAGTGCGGCGGGTAATGACGCTCTCTTTTACCGCTCTTGGGGAATACCGCTTAACTCTCCAACTTGCCATCCAAAAGGCGCGAGGCGATGGTGATGTATTTGCGACCGGCTTCTTCGGCTTGGGTGGCGGCTTTGGGCAAACTGGCCTGCAGGCGCAGGCTGGATAATTTGACCAACATGGGCAGATTAAGCCCAGCAATCACCTCAATTTCAGCTTTATCGAGCAAGGATATGGCCAGATTTGACGGGGTGCCGCCAAACATATCGGTCAAGACAATTACGCCAGCACCGCTATTGACCTCGGTAATGGCGGTCAAGATGTCTTGGCGGCGTCGCTCCATGTCGTCATCAGGCCCGATGCAAATGGCATGGCAATTTTTTTGCGGCCCGACCACATGCTCAAGTGCCGCCAAAAACTCAGCCGCCAAGCGACCATGGGTTACCAATACCAATCCGATCATTCCCGCCATCCCTTGATAGAGTCCAATATATATGCCTGGTTTATCTGCCTGGCCTAACGTGTCGTCTCGTTTAAGTCGCGGTGCACCAATGAAATATCCATCGCCATCGGGTGCGTTAAACTTTGCAACTGGCGCAAATGGGCAGCCCATTTTTCGGCGACATAAACCGAACGGTGCCGCCCGCCGGTACAGCCAAACGCCACCGTCACGTAAGATTTCCCCTCGGCATGAAAACGCGGCCATAAGGGCATTAAAAGCTGATGCAAATGGGAAAAATAATCGGCAAAATCCGGGTCGCTTTCGATAAATTCGGCGATTTTCGCATCCCGCCCGTCGAGGCGGCGCAAATCATTATGCCAATGCGGGTTATCGAGAAAGCGCACATCGAACACCAAATCGGCTTCGCGCGGCAGACCGTTTTTGTACGAAAATGACATCAAAGTGAGCGAAATGCCCCGCGGATTGGCGGGGGCAAACTCGGCCTCTAACCGATGGCGCAAATCATGCGGCGACCAACCGGTCGTATCCAATACCAAATCGGCCTCGGCCCGCACGATGCCAAATAAACTGCGCTCGGCCCGAATGCCGTCGCGGATGGGGCGGTCTTCGGCCAGGGGATGCCGCCGGCGGGTTTCGGTAAATCGCCGCAAAAGCTGGTCATCGTCGCATTCAAGGTACAAAAGAAAACTGTTTAATTGCAAATCGGATGCCAAACTGGTTTTTAATGCCAATAATCGTTCCGGCGTAAAGCCACGCGAACGCACATCCAAACAAATCACGACTTTTTGCCGTTGCGGGCGGGGGGACAGGTCGGTTTCTGCATCGGCCAGCCGCCCCCGCAACAAGGCGACGACCAGTGATAACGGCAAATTATCCACCGCCTCGTATCCGGTATCTTCAAACCATTTTAATACCGTGGCCCGGCCCGAACCCGAAAGCCCGGTAACCAAGATAACATCCGTTTTGTGGTGACGAAGCATCGATGCGACCTCGGAATGTGGTCTGTTCATTTGATCTCGTGCGGAATTTCGTGACGTGGAAATAACAAAAATATCAGATCAAACCTTTATGCGATAAAGTGACCTCGATCTTAGCCACCGCCGAGGCATCATAACCGCAAATCCCCCATTTGGGTAGGGCGATACCGAAAAATGTTTCTTTGGCTTCCGCCTCATCGGGATAGCGTTCAATCGCTGAGTGAGGCAAAAGATCAAACAAAGCAACCACACGCGCGGACAAGACCGCCGGAATTTTCAATAATCCCACCCCGCGAATTTCAATCAAGCCCAAAATGGCGGGCGGACAATTAGCCATAATTGAGTAAGCCGTTGCCCCAGACCCACCCGCCTCCGCCTCCGCCATCGGCATAAGGATGGTTTGGTCATCCGCCACCAATTGCCAGCCCGCATGAATAAGGCGGAGGGCTAAATCCGACTTGCCACGGCCCGAAGGCCCGCGCAGCAAGATGCCACGAAATTCCCCCTTTACCTGCCGCGCCACGCAACTGGCATGAAGCAATAATTGGCGCGGCACCGTCTTTGATTCCACCATGCTAAGGCCACCAGGACTCCGCTGACGACACACCGATCACGCCACCGCGCTTACGATGCCGCCGCCGCCAAGCGCAAGCTTATGATTTTATCCGGGTCCTTGCTGACCTGGCCGCCACCACCCGTCCCGCGTTTAATTTTATCGACAAATTCCATGCCGCTCACCACCTCGCCAAACACGGTATATTTCCCATCCAAAAACGCGGCGGCGGCAAAGCAAATGAAAAACTGGCTGTCGCCGCTGTTGGGATCATTGGAACGCGCCATGCCCAACGTCCCGCGTTTGAAGGTCTCACGGGTAAATTCAGCCGGAACATTCACGCCCGACCCGCCCGTACCATCACCATTCGGATCACCCGTCTGGGCCATAAACCCATCAATCACGCGGTGAAAGGTCAGGCCATCATAAAATTTCGTCGCCACGAGTTGTTTAAACCGCTTCACCGTTTTGGGGGCCAGATCGGGGCGGAGTTTAATCATCACCTCCCCATCCTTTAATTTCAGGATCAGCGTGTTATCGGGATCAAGCCCAGCGGGCAAATCCCCCGCCATTTCAACGCCATTTTCGGCGGCCTCGGCAGTCGCCGGTGGCGATGGCATTTTGTTAGGATTGGTTTTTGCCTTTGCCATCACGCCCGCGCCCCCCGCCGTTACCAGCACCATAATGGCCGCCAGAAAATTGAGAAATAGGTTTTTTTTGCCGTTCATTTTTTGCTCCGTTTTGGTTGATCTTGCCCTGTCTCCAGCCAAGTTTACGTCGCACCCGTCCCGCTATATAAGCGCATGGCCTGGTTTTTTGTCAAGCCAGTTGTCACGGGCTTAACTTAACACCCCTCAATACTTAAAAGGAAGAGCGTCAAAAAGGGAGCGTCATTACCCGCCGGACTGCAAGCGGATTGCCGCTTGCAGTCCGAGTCG
>JASGCR010000278.1 GCA_030054015.1 Candidatus Symbiobacter sp.
AAATTCTAGCTTTTCTATCCCCCCCTTCTAAAGAAGGGGGGGTAAAACTAGACTTGTTCAGACCTTCCTTAAGTAGGGGGGGCTAAATGACTTAATCAGCCTCTTAGGTCTCACCCCATGCCACAATTGTCCCCAACGGAAAAAAGCCCCCGTCTCGCCGCCGCGCCCAGTTACGCCCTGCAATTACGCGGGGTAACGCGGATGTTTGGGGCGTTGCCCGCTTTGTCCGAGATTGATTTGGCGGTCAAGGCCGGCGAACGCCGCGCCGTGCTGGGATCAAATGGCGCCGGCAAAACCACCTTATTTAATGCCATTACCGGCGATTTTCCGCCCAGCCGCGGCTCAATCCATTTTTTTGGCGAAAACATCACCGCATTTCCGGTGCATGAGCGGATTCGCCGCGGACTCCGCCGCACCTATCAAATTTCACAGCTTTTTGCCGAGTTATCAGTGGTGGATGCGGTGTGGATTGCGGCATTGGGCGTATCACGACAGCGTTATTCGCTGCTGCGCCCGCGTCAAAACGATGCCACCCGCGCCCAGGCCGAGCATATCTTAACCCTGGTTGGACTTGAAAATATCCGCCAGCATAAAATCGGTCAGTTAAGCCACGGCGCGCAACGCCAATTGGAAATCGCCCTGGCATTGGCGGGGGCCCCGCGATTTATTTTGTTTGACGAACCGGCGGCGGGACTGTCCCCCACCGAAAGGCGCGATCTTGTTCATATTTTGCAATCATTGCCCGATCATATTGGCTTTATCATTATCGAGCATGATCTCGATGTGGCGTTACGCGTCGCCAGCTTCGTCACCATGATGCATAATGGGCGCATTTTCAAACAAGGCTCGCCCGCCGAAATTGAAAATGATGCCGAAGTACAAGCGATTTATTTGGGAGGCGGTCATGCTTGACAATGATCCGCGATTTCCGCCGCAAAATCATGATAATGTGACCGAGGCGCATGGTTACGGCACGCATTTTGGCGCAGCCCCCCCGCCCAAAACCGGCAAAGCGGTTTTGGTCATCGAAAATTTGCATGTGTATTACGGCGCGTCCCATGCCCTCCAAGGCATCAGCCTGGTGTTGCCGCGCGGCATCTTGGCGGTGGTGGGGCGCAATGGCATGGGCAAAACCACTTTGTGCCAAACCATCCTGGGCTTGCAAGCGGCGCGATCGGGCCGCATTGCCATGTTTGGCCGCGAATTGCTGGGGGAATCCACCCATGCCATAACCCGCCTGGGGGTTGGTTATGTCCCGCAAGGCCGCCGTCTATGGCCGTCCCTCACCGTCGATGAGACGCTTAAATTGGCGGCAAGTCACAAGCGGCGAAACACTGGCGGGCGGATGCGGCAAAATATCGCCAATGAAAGCGACGATGCTGATTGGACGATTGACCGCGTTTACAGCGTCTTTCCCCGCCTGGCCGAGCGGCGACGCAATGGCGGCAGCCAATTATCCGGCGGCGAGCAGCAAATGCTGGCCATAGCGCGGGCTTTGCTCGGCAATCCTCGCCTGTTGGTCATGGATGAGCCGACCGAGGGCCTGGCACCGGTCATCGTTGACCAGGTGCGCGATTTGCTGTTGCAATTGGCGCACCAGGAAAATGTGGCGATTTTATTGATCGAACAAAATATTGGCGTGGCGACCGGCGTGTCCGACCAGGTGGCCATCATGGTCAATGGCCGCATTAACCGCGTGATCGAGTCCAAAATTTTGGCGGCGGATCGTGCCTTGCAACAAAGATTATTGGGGGTCGGGACGGGTTCTCACGAAGATGATGCGCAAAGCGAAACCGATCCGTCGCCGCAAGCACAGAACCCATCCGATGCCCAAACTGTCTCTGCCCATCAGATTCCGCGCCATTTCCAGCTTTTGCGAAGTGATCAGGGCGAGAATTTTGACCCGGATTATGGCCGCGTCAATCGCTGGGGTGTTCATTTTGGCACCGCACCAAGCTCCGCTCCCAAAGAGGCTCAACCCGCCGCCGCCGCCAAACCGCGCGAATTTTCGCCCGCCTTTCTGGCTCAGACCCATCTCGATCAAGCCAAAATCGCCTGGGTGGTGGGGACGTTCGACACCAAAGGGACCGAGTTATTTTGGCTGCGCGATTATTTGCGCGGCCTCGGCGTGGCGGTACGCAGCCTTGATCTGTCGACATCGGGTGCGCCATCGCGCTGTGATGTGACGCCAATGATGGTGGCATCGCACCATCCGCGCGGGGCCGATGCCGTGTTTAACGGGGATCGCGGCGCGGCGGTGGCGGCAATGGCGGAGGCTTTTACCCGCTGGGTGCGGCAACAGCCTGAGATTGGCGGCATGATTGCGGCGGGCGGATCGGGGGGGACATTTTTGGCCAGCAGCGGGATGCGCGAATTGCCCTTGGGGGTGCCGAAAATCATGGTCTCGACCGTGGCATCGGGCGATGTTGCTCCTTACATCGGGGCGAGCGACATCATGATGATGTATGCCGTGGCCGATATTCAAGGCATTAACCGCATCACTGAAATGGTGTTGGGCAATGCCGCCCACGCTTTTGCCGGCATGGTGGCGCGGCGAAGCCCGCCTGGGCGGGACAAAAAATCCCGCCCGGCCTATAAACCCGCCCTCGGCATCACCATGTTTGGCGTTACCACCCCGGCGGTGCAGCACATCAGCCGCGAATTGGCAAAAGATTATGATTGTTTGGTGTTTCACGCCACCGGCACGGGCGGTCAAGCGATGGAGAATCTGGCCGATGCCGGATTATTGGCGGCCATAATTGACCTCACCACCACCGAAATTGCCGATAAAATGGTGGGCGGCGTGTTCCCCGCCCATGATGACCGGCTGGGCGCGGTCATTCGCCGCAAGATTCCTTATATTGGCTCGGTCGGCGCGTTGGACATGGTCAATTTTGGCCCCCGCGCGACAGTGCCGGAACAATTTCGCCAGCGTTTGTTCGTCGAACATAATCCCTCGGTGACGCTGATGCGCACAACGGTTGAGGAAAACCGCCAATTTGGTGAATTTTTGGCGGAGCGTCTCAATCAGATGGCGGGCGAGGTGCGGTTTTTATTGCCGGAATTGGGGATTTCGGTATTAGATCAACCCGGCAAAGCGTTTTATGACCCCGCCGCCGATCAGGCTTTGTTTGCGGCCATTGAACAAAATTTCCGCGCGACCCACAAACGCCGCCTGATTCGGGTTGCTGCCAATATCAATGATGCAGAATTTGTCGCGCGCTTGGTGGCGGAATTGCGTGCGGTGTTGCCGGCATCGTGATTTAGGTTGCCGGAGGAAAGTCTGAATAAGGCGAAAAAATCCCTGACCCCCCCTTCCTGCTTAGGAAGGGGGGGAAACCGAAGCTTGGCGGCTTGCC
>JASGCR010000279.1 GCA_030054015.1 Candidatus Symbiobacter sp.
AAGCAGGAAGGGGGGGTCAGTACGACTTAATCAGACCTTCCTTAGGAAGGGGGGGTCATAAAAGGCGGCGGGTAATGACGCTCCTTGGGTTGAGTTTATTTTTTACCCTTGGGTTTTTCGCCTTTTTCGGCGGCGCGGCGGGCAAGTTCGTCCCAAATCAGAGCCGGCGGAACCCCGACATCGGCCCACAGCACCAAAAGATGATAGAGCAAATCGGCGGATTCCATCACCAAATGTTCTTTGTCGCCTTTGACGCCTTCGATTAAGGCCTCGACCGCTTCCTCGCCCAATTTTTGGGCAATTTTGCTGCGACCACGGTGAAACAGCCGCGCCGTGTAGGATGATTCGGGATCGGCACCGCGCCGGGACTCAATGATCGCATAAATTTCATCGATGATGGCACTGGAAGAGGGGGTCATGAAGATGTCCTTTTTAATTGGTTAAACACGCATGGCAATGCCCTGTTGCTGCAGATAATTTTTGGCCTCGAAAATCGAAAATTGACCGAAATGAAAGATCGAGGCCGCCAACACCGCCGAAGCCCCGCCGATTTTTACCCCATCGACCAAATCCTGCAACGACCCGACGCCGCCAGAGGCAATCACCGGTACCGACACCGCGTCGCTTATGGCTCGGGTCAGCGATAAATCAAAACCAGATGCCGTGCCATCCCGATCCATCGAGGTCAGTAAAATCTCGCCCGCCCCCAACGACGCCCCTTCCAACGCCCATTCCCGCGCATCACGGCCAGTATCGCGGCGGCCGCCATGGGTGTAGACGTGCCAGGCGGGAGGGGTTCCAGGATCATCATTCGCCGCAAATTTCGCATCGATGGCCAGAATAATACATTGGCTGCCAAATTCCTCTGCGGCTTCGCGGAGCAAGGCGGGGCGGGCAAGGGCGGCGGAATTGATCGAGACTTTGTCGGCCCCCGCGAGCAGCAAAGCGCGGATATGAGCGATGCTGCTAATCCCGCCGCCGACCGTGAGCGGCATAAAACATTGACTGGCGGTACGCCGCACCAAATCCAACAAAGGTGCGCGTTCCTCAACCGAAGCCGAAATATCGAGAAAACACAGTTCATCAGCCCCCGCCGCGTCATAAATCCGCGCCTGTTCGACCGGATCGCCGGCATCGCGCAATTGCACGAAATTAACGCCTTTGACGACGCGGCCCGCTTTGACATCAAGACAGGGAATCAGGCGGGTTTTAAGCATTTTTTTTCGCCTTTGCGGCGGGCGGCGCGTTTAACACATGAATCGCGGCCTTGAGATCAATTTTGCCCTCGTAAATCGCGCGGCCACTGATCACGCCGTCAAGCTGCGGCAATTGGTCGCGCAGATTTTGCAAATCCTGCAAGGACGACACCCCGCCTGAGGCGATGACCGGCGTTTTTACCCGTGCGACCAAACCCGCCAAAGCCGCCAAATTAGGGCCAGACAACATGCCATCGCGTTCAATATCGGTGTAAATAATCGCGGCGACGCCGACATCTTCATAATATGTTGCCAATTCTTCGGCATTGATGTTGGTGGTGTGGGTCCAGCCCTCGGTCGCCACTTTGCCGTTGCGGGCATCCAAACCCAACGCGATTTGCCCCGGAAATTGGCGGCAAGCTTCGCGCACCAAAGCCGGATTCATCGCCGCCAGGGTACCCAACACGACACGGTCAACCCCGTAATTAAGCCATTTCTCAATCGCCGCCAAAGACCGTATGCCGCCGCCCAATTGTAATTTGACGCGGCCATGCGGGGCGTGATCCAGATCGGATTTTATTTCCGTGATGGCTTTGATATTGGGGGATGGGATGGCATCGATGAATTCGCCCTGGCTAAAGGCTTTGTCCAAATCGACGACATGGACAGTGGTCGCGCCAGCCAGGGCAAATTCGCGGGCAACCGCCTTTGCGTCCACCACATATTCGGTGGCTTGGGCGAGATCGCCCTGGCGCAGGCGAACAATTTTTCCGCCTTTAAGGTCTATCGCGGGGTAGAGTTGCATCATTTAATTCCCAAACTCCCATCCCATTGCCAAAAATTGCGCAAAATTTGCAAGCCGAGTTGTTGGCTCTTTTCGACATGGAATTGGGTACCAAAGATATTATCACGGCCGATGATGGCGGTGATGTCGCTGCCATAATCGGTGGTGGCGAGCAAATTTTCGCGCGGACAGCCGGTAACGGCATAAGAATGGACAAAATAAGCGTGGTCGCCGTCCTTAATCCCCCGCAAAAGCGGATGGGTTTTGCCCGATTCGGTCAATTCTATATCATTCCAGCCCATGTGAGGGATTTTTAGGGATTTTTCGGGCTTAATCGCCTCGCAACTGCCAAAAATCCACCCCAAACCAGGATGATCCCCATGCTCGACCCCGCGTTCGACCATTAATTGCATCCCGACGCAAATCCCCAAAAACGGTGTTTTTTCCACCAGAGTTTTTTGCGCCAACATCGCCAACACGCCGGGCCGGGAGACGAGCCCCTGGCGGCAGCGAGCAAACGCCCCCTGCCCCGGCAAAATGATTTTTTCCGCTTTGGCTAAGATTGCCGCCTGGTCGGTGATCACAATATCAGATTCTTTTTTATCGCCAGGCAGGGTGGCCGCCAAGGCCTTGGCAACGGAAAAAAGATTCCCCGAACCGCAATCCAAAATAACCACCGTCATGAGGCAAGACCATCTTTAGCGGTCAGAGTCATCATCGGCTGGGGGGCTTCCCGGTCCGACAAAAGCGGGTAATCCCGCGCCGTAAACAGCTGATAATGCCACCATTCATTTTGGAAAAAATCCCACCCCGCTGCCGTCATAATTCCCAACAACACACAGCGATTGCGCTGCGCCGCCGCCGCAATCGTCCGATCCGAATGAAACGAGCGCGGCGTAAAATCATCAAACGGCGTCCCCATGTCCAGGGGAACGCCCTGGCCATCCACCAGAGTCAAATCCACCGCCACCCCACGCGAATGAGGGGAACCGCGCCTGGGATCGGCGACAAAATTGGCATCGGGGGTGTGGTGCCACAGCCGCCATTGCGCCTCGGTCGGGCGAAAAGCATCATAGACCAACAACCCATACCCCATCACCGCCGCATGATCCGCCGCACGATACAGCGCGTTTTTGGCATTTTCATGCAGCCAGGCCTGGGGCTTGGCTGCAATGCCGTCATAAACGACTTTGCCGGTAAAATTATGTTCCGTCGCATAAGCCAGAGCGATTTTGATGTTTCGCGTGGCATCCGGGATCAGCATCAGTGACATATTTGTGACTCTTTGGTATCGGTTTCTGGCAAAAAATAATTCTGACCCCCCCTTCCTGCTTAGGAAGGTCTGAATAAGTCTAGTTTTACCCCCCCTT
>JASGCR010000025.1:0-1775 GCA_030054015.1 Candidatus Symbiobacter sp.
CCCCGCCAATGTCGTAAGACATTGGTCGGGGGAAAGCCCCCAGGAGTATTATTCCTAAAACTCCTGGGGGCTTTCCCCCGACCCGTGACTTACGTCACGGGCGGGGGACAGGCCCCGACTCGCGCTGTCCGTTAATAACGGACAACACGGCGGGTAACGACGCTCCCTTTTTTGGCAATAATACGCCTGCTGACCCCCCACCTAATACGCATTCTTATGTACAAAACCATAGAACAACGTCATGGCCAGGATTTTCAGATCCAAATAAAACGACCAATGGTCGATATAATACAAATCATATTGCACCCGCAACCGCATCAACTCATCGGTGTTGGTTTCGCCGCGCAGGCCGTTTACTTGCGCCCAGCCGGTGATGCCAGGCTTGACGCGGTGGCGGCCCAAATAACCGTCGATAATTTGGGCGTAATGTTGGTTATGCTCGACGGCGTGGGGGCGCGGCCCGACCAACGACATCGAGCCGCCGACCACATTCAATAATTGCGGCAATTCATCCAGCGAGGTTTTGCGCAAAAACCGCCCCACCCGTGTGATGCGGGGATCGTTGCGGGTGGCTTGGGGGACTAAGCCAGGTACTGGGCCCGGCGCCGAGGAGGCATCAATTTTGGGCGCGCGCGGACTCGCGGCATCGAACATGGTGCGGAATTTATACACCGTAATATTGTTGTTCTTAAACCCATAACGGCTTTGGCGAAAAAACACCGGGCCGGGGCTGTCGAGTTTAACCGCCAAAGCGATCAACCCCATGATCGGCAAAGTCAAAAGCAAAAAGACCACCCCAAGCACGCGGTCTTCGACATTTTTGACCCAACCATCCCATCCCCCCAGCGGGCGTTCCTGGACATGCAGCAAAGGCAGGCCGGCAAAAGCGGAAAACCCCCGCACCGGCACGTCTAATTCCAAGGTTCGGGCGCAGAGTTTGATATTGATCGGCACATCGGCCAATTTGTCGATAATGGCTTGGATTTCGGCGGGCGGGCGATTAATGATCGCCAAAATAATTTCGTCAATGCGGGTGGTGCGCGATTGGGCGACCAAATCATCGATGCTGCCCAACACATTAATGCCCTCAATTTGGTGGGGGCGGCCTGGTTCATTAAGGCGGCCTGGTTCATTCAGAAAGCCTGGCTCATTCAGAAAACCCGGGCGGTCGTCAAACACGCCAATCACGCGCGAGGTTTGCGGGCTTTGCCGCAATTGGCGGATGATTCCGGCCCCGGCATCATCCGCTCCGACCAAGGCGATTTGCAAGGTCAAGGCCCCTTGGCGTTGCAAATGACGGCGGTGGATGCGCACCAAAAACCGCGCCGCAATAAACCCCGCCAAAGCCAAGATAAACCAAGTCACCACCCAATCGCGGCTAAACCAATCCAATATCCCCAAAATCCACGCCACCGCCAAAAGGGTGAACAAAACCAATAACCAGGCCAAACAGAGGCGCAGAATCTGCGCCCGCGTACTAATGTTCAAGGGGCGGCGATAAATTCCGGAAATGTGCAAAAAATTGAGACTAAGTACCGAGGCAATAAAAATCGTCATCTGGTAATAAAAATTCATGTCAAGGCGGCTATAATGAAACCAATAGGCCGCAAAAGCCGCCAAAATAACCGATGCCAAATCGGTGGTGCGCAAAATTCCGGCAATTATGATTTGGGAATCACTGGGGACGGCTTGTTCGGGTTTGAAATAGTTTCTTTTGTAGGGAAATTTCATCATCAGTCTTTCGGTCTGTTATTCAGTCTGGTCTTCGGTCTGGT
>JASGCR010000025.1:1875-14328 GCA_030054015.1 Candidatus Symbiobacter sp.
CTTCGGTCTGGTCTTCGGTTTGGTCTTCGGTCTGGTCTTCGGTTTGGTCTTCGGTCTGGTCTTCGGTTTGGTCTTCGGTTTGGTCACGGCACGATGGTGATGCCCGGCACGGGCGGGCGGGAAAACATGCGGTCGGTTTTTTGATTTTATCACATCCCTGGCGGTAAAATTTGCCGAAAAATGAAAAATCGACAAAATAAGGACGCGAAACTCTTGACAGAATTAAAGGGACTTGTATAGTCACCCCGGAAAAGATTTTTTCAAGTGGGTTTCGGGTTAGAAATAATTTGAAAGTGACGTGAGGGTCGCGGCATTGCGCCAGGGCATTGTCCAAGTGTATTGTCCCAATGCATCGCGTCATAACCGCTTGAAATATAATGATGATGCGACTAAATTCAACCATAAGGCAAGAGTTTGTGACACATGACAAAGCGCATTCAGGCCAAGTACAAGATCAATCGCCGCCTTGGCGTCAATTTATGGGGACGCGCCAAAAGCCCCGTCAATAAACGTGATTATGGCCCGGGCCAACATGGCAAAAGACGCAAAAAACCGACCGATTACGGCATCCAGCTGATGGCCAAACAAAGGCTAAAAGGCTATTACGGCAATGTCAGCGAACGCCATTTCCGCCGCCTCTATGCCGAGGCCGCCCGCCGTCGTGGCGACACCTCGGAAAACTTGGTTGAATTGCTGGAACGCCGCTTGGATGCGGTGGTGTATCGCATGAAATTGGCCCCGACGCCCTTTGCTGCGCGGCAATTGGTCTCGCATGGTCATGTTCGGGTAAACGCCAAAAAAGTCGATATTTCGTCTTATCAATTGAAAGATGGCGATCAGATCGAATTATCGACCAAGGCGCGTTCGATGGCTTTGGTGCTTGAGGCGGCGCAATCGACCGAACGCGACATTCCCGAATATATCGAAATTGA
Organism: Candidatus Symbiobacter sp.; assembly: GCA_030054015.1. Classification (GTDB taxonomy): domain Bacteria; phylum Pseudomonadota; class Alphaproteobacteria; order Elsterales; family Elsteraceae; genus JASGCR01. The sequence continues at coordinate 2,808 of JASGCR010000025.1, forward strand.
TCACGGCGCGATGAAGGGGAAATTCATTCGTGCGCCGAAATTATCGGATGTTCCTTATCCGGTACAGATGGAACCGCATTTGGTGGTCGAATTTTATTCACGCTAATCGGTTTATGGTTTGGGGCAAAAAAATGGGGCGGGGGGACAATTATGTCTGCCCGCCTTATTTTTTGTCAATTTCTTTACGAATTAGCGATAGATTTTTAAGGAAGGTCTGAATAAGTAGCAAAAGCTACTGACCTCCCCTTCCCGTAGGGAGGGGAGGATAGTCGAGCTTGGCGGCTTGTCCGCCTAGCGAGACTTGGTGGGGTTGGGCTTTACGATCTAAAAAGCACCAACCCCACCAAGAAAACCTAACGCGCCCGCTTCCTGCTTCCTGCTCGCTACGCTCGCAGTTCGCAGTCGCAGTCGCTAAGGTTTTCTATCCTCCCCTCCCTACGGGAAGGGGAGGTCAGAATTATTTGCCGCACTTATTCAGAACTTCCTTAAGTATTTCTTATCTGGCGAGCAAAATTATGGTGACGAAAAGAATATTAGTAACAGGCGGTGCGGGCTTTTTGGGTTCGCATCTGTGTCAACGATTGCTGAATGACGGGCATGACGTGCTGTGTGTGGATAATTATTTCACCGGCAGCAAACAAAACATTGCCCATTTATTTAACCATCCGCGATTTGAACTGATGCGGCATGATGTGACCTTTCCCCTCTATGTCGAAGTGGACGAGATTTACAATTTGGCGTGTCCCGCTTCGCCCATTCATTACCAACATGATCCGGTGCAAACCACCAAAACCTCGGTGCATGGGGCGATTAACATGCTGGGCTTGGCGAAACGGGTAGGGGCGAAGATTTTCCAGGCCTCGACCTCGGAAGTATACGGCGACCCGACCGAGCATCCGCAAACCGAATCCTATCGCGGCCATGTCAATCCAATTGGCCCCCGCGCCTGTTATGACGAGGGCAAACGCTGCGCCGAGACCTTGTTTTTCGACTATCACCGCCAGCATAAATTGCGCATCAAAGTGGTGCGGATTTTTAACACTTATGGCCCGCACATGCACCCGCAAGATGGCCGCGTCGTGTCGAATTTTATCATGCAGGCCCTGCGCGGCGAAGAGATTACGCTTTATGGCGATGGCTCGCAAACCCGCGCTTTTTGCTATGTTGATGATTTGATCGAAGGCTTTATCCGCTTGATGGGAAGCCCCGATAATGTCACCGGCCCGGTCAATATTGGCAATCCGGTCGAAATCACCGTACGCGACTTAGCCGAGCGGGTGATTAAATTGACCAAATCACGGTCTAAACTGGTTTTCAAACCCTTGCCGCCCGATGATCCCCGCCAACGTTGCCCGGATATTTCGCTCGCCAAAAAATTGCTGAATTGGGAGCCACGGATTGATTTAGAGGTGGGTTTGGCCAAAACCATCGATTATTTCAAAACCCGCCAGTGACGGCATGGTTGATGGCATCCGTGATGGCGATGGGGTCGATGGGGTTTAACCCAATCGCCACCAGCACCGAATTGGGAGATTCGCCGCCGCGCCAGGGGCGGTCGAAATAATGTTCGACCCGCCCGCCCACGGCCTGGATCACCAGGCGGCGGTTTTTGCCCGCAACGGCGACAAAGCCTTTTAACCGCAATAAATGATGCGCGGTGGCAATGGCGGTTAATTTTTTGGCCAAGGCCGCCGGGTCTTGGCTGACCACGTCAAACCGTACCACCACCGAGGCGAAATCATCGTGATCATGCGCATCCAACCCATCATGCAAGGACGGGCGGGCGGCGAGGTCATTTTCGGCCCTAACTTGTAATCCAATTGTCACGGCAAGCGGTAAATTTGCCTGCCTCGCCGTCAAGATGCTCACCCCCGGCCGGGATTCCGCCTTTAATTGAGAAATTAATTTTTGGCGATTTTCTTCATCGACAAGATCGATTTTATTGAGAATAATCACATCCGCCGCCGCAATTTGGTCGGTAAACACTTCCCAACTCGGATTTTCATGATCAATTGCGTCGGGGTCGGTGGGGTCAGAAACGGGCGGCGGCGGCGCGGCAAACAGCCCACTGGCCAGGGCGGCGGCATCCACCACCGCAATGACCCCATCAACCGTCACCTGGGCGGAAATCTCGGGCCAGTTAAAGGCGGCGATGAGCGGTTTGGGCAAGGCCAAACCCGATGTTTCAATGATAATATGATCGATGGGCGGGGTGATGGCCAGCAATTTTTCCATCGTCGGGATAAAATCATCCGCGACTTTGCAGCAGATACAGCCATTGGCGAGTTCCTCCATCGCCGTCGCTTGGGCTGTGTCGCCGCCTTCGCCGCCGCCCTCAACCAAGGCGCGATCAATGCCGCATTCGCCAAATTCATTGATAATCAAGGCCAAGCGGGGCCGGTGCGCCAAAGCCAGGCTTTGCCGCAACATATCGGCAACCAGCGTGGTTTTGCCCGCCCCCAGAAAACCGGTAATCACCGTGACCGGAATTTTAAATGCCATTTTGGTTTTGCCCCTTAAGGTAAAGCGGTTGTCCCGCCACCACCAATATCACATTTTCCGCCACTGCCGCGATTTTTTGGTTGAGTTGGCCCAGCGCGTCCCGATATTGGCGGGCCAGGGCGTTATCGGGGACAATACCAAGCCCAACCTCAAGACTGACAAAAATGATGGGGGCGGTGGGGTTTTCAATGGTTTTGATCAGATTTTCGGTTTCAGTGTGGATATTCTTTTCCGCCATCATGAGATTGCTCACCCACATACTCAGGCATTCAACCAGGATGGGTTCTTTGGTCGCCATAATTTGCGGCAGTTCTTGGGTTAAATTGACCGGAATTTCATGGGTTTGCCAGTGTTCGCTGCGCCTTTGGCGGTGGCGGGCAATTTTGGCGGCCATTTCCGGATCGTTCTCCATGGTTATGGTGGTGGCGATGTAGTGGCGGTTTGGGTGGGGGGACAGCATTCGCTCAGCAAATTCGCTTTTGCCCGATGCCGCGCCGCCGAGGATGAGGGTGATTTTTACATCATTCATAGCGGCTTTGCGTCGGAAAGAATTTTTTCTCTTGAATCGGCTGACAACATATCTGGCGTTTTGAGGTAGATCGTTACCTTCAGCAAATCTTCTAAATTGGCTTGCAACCCGCCCAATTCAAATAAATTGGTGTGAGGATCATCATCGACGATAAAATCGAGGCCGACCGTCCCAGGTATGTCCCCCGCAACCATATCATCACATACCCGCAAATTCGTCAAATGGGGGTAGGTTTTGATTAGGTTGCATATTTGAGCGCGTCGCGCACCAATATATTCTAATGCCTGCATGGGGAAGTCCTTATCAATATCCACATTGTGGTGAATTATCTCATATTTTTATGCCGTGTGCCAGTCGATTTTGCCCGATGTTGCGGTGGCGGGGATGAGGGTGATGGGGGGTGACAAAATGGTTTAACTCCAACAATTAGCGTCTTTACCCGCCGCCGCGTTCTTTTTACGCGGCGAGTCGGGTGATCCCCCAGGCAAGGGTAAGCAACATTACAAACCAACCTCCCTCATTCCCGCCGCGAATTTATTCGCGGCTGGGAACCCAGTCGGGGGGCGTGGGGGGCGTAAGCCCACCACATAAATAATCCGTATTTGCTAAAAACCAAGAAAATGCGGCATGTTATGCGGTGGGCTTACGCCCCCCGCACCCCCCGAATGGATTGCCAGCTCAAGCTGCTTCGCAGCTTGGCGGCAATGAGGGAATAATTTTAACGCCCACCTGCGTTTTTTATGAGTAACGCCGCATTAAGGTTACCTTTTTCTTTAGCAATCTGTAAAGCCGTTTTGTTTTTCAATTTGCCAGAGATTGAAATTTCGAAATTAAGGGGGAAACTTCGACTTGGATATTAACTATGCTATTGTTTTCTATGAAACGAGGGTCTTTTAAAAATATAATCATGACTTCAGTTCCTGATGAATCCTTGAAAACTGGCAAATTATCAAGGCATTCACTTCCACTTCTAAACCTATTAGAAATGGAAAATGAATATTTAGAAAGAATATAACCTTTTATTTCAAAATAATTCGTCAATCCATAATATTTATCTCCATAATTGATTCCTATAAGCTCCAACTTTCCGTCAAAACAAAGCTTTTTTATATATAAAAGCAAGTTTTCTTCAGTGGATAGGCTACCAATAATCTGGATTTTTGCACAGTCTTGTGCAGAACCTAAAATCTTTGTCATAACCTCCTCAATTGCCAGCCATTTGGGGTCAGAAGATATTCCGTGAGTATTTCCCCGGTAACCTAATGCTCCGTTTTTTGAAATAGGGTTTTGGCCCAATGGAGGATGAGGGATTCTTGGTATCCCATGAATTTCATGAAGTAATTCTGAATAATTAACCTCGTAATCATTTTTCGACCTAAAGTCGATATATTTTCGACCAGATAAAAAGGCAGGCAAAACATCATCTAATTCATTATTAAATATAACAGGTATTAATCTTGAACTATCCAAATTCTTCATTAAGTTGTCAGTTAAGACTAATTTTTCATATCCAACTCCTCCCTTCCCTAAATTAGCCTTTGAGACATAAGTACTACTACATATAATCAAAACGCGGTCGGCATTCTGGCTATTCTCTTCCATAAATTTTTGTATATTGCCCCCCAATCGAATATCCCATCGATCAAGTATGATATTTACACCATCGCCACGAAGGCTGGTTGCTAATTCTAATACCCATGCCTTATGATCATCAGAATCGTGAGAATAGGAAATGAATATTTTTGGAGCCTCAACCATTTTTACCTCTAATCATCCTAATCATTATAAATTATTGCAATATAGCACCTATTTTTGCAATAAGTCAAACGAATGAACCCGCGCCCGCAAAACGCATAAAAACCATGCGTTTTGCCAAAAGAAAGGGCGCGGAGTCCGAAGTTTTTTTCGCTTTTTAAGGCGGAAAATGGGGGTAAGAACCCCCACACCCCCAGAAAAAGCGTTAAGGGCGTTGCCCTTAACAATCCCATTCAATGGCATTTTCGCCTAATATTGCAACCAACGCAATGGAAAAACGAACCGCTACCGCCGTGCGGTCACCTTTTTTTTATCACAATCCTGGCATAAACCTCATTATTATTTATAAAAAAACGGCTTACCTTTCCGGTAATGCCAAAAACAAGCGGTCTATCCATTCCAATTATATCAAACTGATCGGGATTAAATTTATCCAGAAACGTGATCGGCACCCCCATTGCACCACCATAATCAACCGGAATGTCAGAGACTTTGCTGACCTCAATGGCATCAAAATTGTCATATTTTGAATATTCGCTTGGGGTGTATTTTCGCAACAAAGTAATTTCTTCATGCCGGTTTTTATGATCCAAGTTGGTATACCATCTCACCCCTTTTACCCGAATGTATTTATTTCCTTTATCGTCAATGCGAACCCCCGCCGCGTTTAGCGGATAATATTCGGGTACACGAAATTCCCGATCACCACTGGTTATACTTATGCCTAGCCATATTTTACTATCTTTGACCAATGAAAAAATTTCTTTATAAGTAATGGCGTTCACATTGCCAATGATAAGAAAATCTTTTTTATATTCAATCAATTGCGCAACAAATTCCCGAAACAAGGAAAAGGGCGGATTGGTAACAATAATATCCGCCTGTTCTAAATATTCCAAACCCGCGCCACTGCGAAAATCGCCACCATCATAGTATTCATCCCCAATCAAAGGATAGGCCGCATTCGCATCATGTTCAAGCAAATATTCAACGTGGGTTAAATCCGTCATCCCTTTATGGTTGTGAGCCGGAACATAATTTATTTCAAACACATAGGGTTCATTTCTATTGACCCTCAAGCCCGCAATTTCAATTAAAGGCCACCCCCCCCGCCCCATCGGCGAGCCTTTATAACTGATCGCAATTAATTTTTTTAAGCCCAAAATATTAAACTGCTGGACAAAATACTTAAAAAAATTGCTTTCATAAGGATCATCACAATTGCACAAGACAATTTTATTACGAAAATGGGCGGTGTAATGTCTTAGCTCGTTTTCAATATCAATCAATTGCGTATAAAACTCATCTTGTTTGGCTTTTTTTGCCCGCGACAAGGTAAGATTGCCTTTGTTTGATAAGGATTTATCTTGAATTTCAGACATATCAACCATTTTGTCCTTTTTGCGCATTCCTCATCTCTAACAACCGCAACCTTAGGGCATTCAACTTAATAAACCCTTCCGCGTCTTTTTGGTTGTACACCTGATCGGCTTCAAACGTCACATAATGCTGGTTGTACAGACTATGGGGCGAGCGGCGACCGACCACCCGTACGCTGCCTTTGAATAATTTCACCCGCACCTCGCCCGTCACCCGCGCCTGCGATTGATCGATCAGGACTTGCAGCATCTCGCGTTCGGGCGTGAACCACATGCCATTGTAAATCAATTCGGCATAACGCGGCATGATTTCATCCTTTAAATGCGCCGCGCCGCGATCAAGCGTCAGCGATTCCATCCCCCGCCGCGCCACGCTTAACACCGTGCCGCCGGGGGTCTCGTACACCCCGCGGCTTTTCATGCCGACAAAGCGGTTTTCGACCAGATCGAGGCGGCCTATGCCATGCGCTCCGCCCAATTCATTGAGCCGCGTCAATAACGCAGCCGGCGACAAAGCCACCCCATCCACCGCAACCGGATCGCCACGTTCAAAGCCAATCACCACATATTGGGGGGTGTTCGGTGCCTTTTCCGGCGCAACCGATCGTGTATACATATCCTCATCGGGTTCAACCCAGGGGTCTTCCAAGGCCTTGCCTTCGTATGAAATATGCAGCAAATTGGCATCGGTGGAATATGGCGGCTCGCCGCGTTTGTCTTTGGCAATTGGGATTTGGTGCTTTTCGGCATAATCAATCAAGGCGGTGCGCGAATTCAAAGCCCACACCCGCCAGGGCGCGATCACCTGGATGTCGGGTTTCAAGGCATAATACCCCAATTCAAACCGCACCTGGTCATTGCCTTTGCCGGTGGCGCCGTGGGCGACGGCATCGGCCCCGACCTGGCGGACAATCTCGATCTGGCGTTTGGCGATGAGCGGGCGGGCAATCGAGGTGCCGAGCAAATACACGCCTTCGTACAACGCATTGGCGCGGAACATGGGAAAGACAAAATCGCGGACAAATTCTTCGCGCAAATCATCGATGAAAATCTGTTTGACCCCCATCATGGCGGCTTTTTTGCGGGCTGGTTCCAATTCCTCGCCCTGGCCCAAATCGGCGGTAAAGGTGATGATTTCGGCGGCCGGGTAGTTTTCTTGCAACCAGCGCAATATCACCGAGGTATCCAGCCCGCCCGAAAAGGCTAAGACGATTTTTTTTGGGGACGATTTGGAATGGGAGCTGGTCATCATATCCTCGGTCTGGTTAAATTAAGGGCGAGTTCTGTCGTCTAACCTCTCTGTTTAAAATATTTCCACGCGAAATGCAGCAGAGAAATTTTAAAAGTGAGCGTCATTACCCGCTAAAAAATGGAGCGACAGAAAGGGAGCGTCATTACCCGCTAAAAAATGGAGCGTCAGAAAGGGAGCGTCAGAAAGGGAGCGTCAGAAAGGGAGCGTCAGAAAGGGAGCGTCAGAAAGGGAGCGTCATTACCCGCCGGACTGCAAGCGGATTTCCGCTTGCAGTGCGTGTCGGGTAATCCCCCAGGAGTTTTGGGGAATAATACTCCTGGGGGATTACCCAACTCGCGCTGTCCGTTATTCACGGACAGCGCGGTGGGTAATGACGTTCCTTTTTTTTGCCGCTCCTTTTTTTGCCGCTCTTTTGTTAGAGCGGCGGGGATAAAAGGAAGGGCGTCATTACCCGCCGGACTGCAAGCGGATTTCCGCTTGCAGTCCGAGTCGGGTAATCCCCCAGGAGTTTTGGGGAATAATACTCCTGGGGGATTACCCGACAGATTTATGCCGCTACGCGGCAAAAATCTGCGGGTAATGACGCTCCCTTTTTTCCGCTCCCTTTTTTTGATGCTCTTGATTGGTCGGGGGATCAGACGCAGCTTAAAATTCATAATATGATACTTAATTTTTATCAAGCTCTTAACAATTGCCATGATTTGGGGCGCATGATAAGATAACGCGGCTGTTTGTAAGGAGCGCGCCATGACCGTTGCATCACCTGTTCGCCAAAATACATTACCTATCCCACTAACCTCAGGTCAGGAAAAACCTGGCCAGGAAAAACCAAAAAAGGAAAAATCCTTTGCGGATGAGCCGATCTATGTTGACCATTTCTCGGACGAGGAACCGGTGGGCGGCTTTGTGACCGTCCGTTTCGGCAAAACCAAACCATCCGAATCCCTGGCCGAGTCCCTGGCCGACCCCATGACCGACCAAGCCAAAGCCGAATTGGAAAAAGATGAAGCCAGGTTGGTGCCGGTGGTGATCCATCTGCTGCCCGAAGATTTGGCCGTCTTAAACCAATTGGCAACCGAGATTGACCGATCCCCGGAAATTTGCGCCCGCGACGCGGTTTTGACCATGATCGAAGATTACCAAGACACCTTGTCCGTCCGACAGTATGATAAAGATAAAGAAGCTGGCAAAGTTGAAACTATTTCACTAGAGGAATACATGCAAAAAAATGGCATCACCCCAGAATACCTCGCCAATTTGGACGATTAGGCTTGGTCTTCTTGCTGAAAAGCAATTAGATCGCCTTGATCGCCCGATCCGCGACCGCATCAATAAATATCTTTTTGAACGCCTGGCCTATCATCCCAACCCGCGTGCGTTGGGGAAGACCTTGGTGGGCGGTCAATATCACGGCAAAGATCGCTTTCGGGTGGGCGATTACCGCATCATCTGCGACATTAAGGATAATGAACTGGTTATTGTTGCCTTAGAGATCGGCCATCGCGGGAAAATTTATGGTAAACCCAGCTAAAATCCCCTTTCTCGTCTATCGTGACCAACTGCTCCCCGCGTCGGAGGGGTTTATTCCGCGCCAATATTGCGCCTTTACCAGGCTTGCGCCCCTTTTTGTTGGCACCAAACGGCGGATGGATGGCATCAGCCAACTCCCCTCCCCGCCTTATATTTTGGGCGGCAACGGCCTGGGCGACCGCATCAAACGCGCCGCCTTTAAGCAATTTGGCACCGAGCCGCCCGGTTTTGCCGCGTTGGTGGCCGCCGAACCGCGATTGATCCATGCCCAATTTGGGCGGGGGGGGGCCTTGGCCTTGCCTTTGGCGCGGCGGCTTGGCATCCCCCTGGTGGTTACGTTTCACGGCGGCGATGCGACCAAATCCAAACATTATGAACCCGTGCTTGGCCTGCCTTTGATGCCGGAAAAATGGGCGGTAAAGGGCATTTATCTCCGCCGTTTGCCGCGATTAATGGCGACCGCCCCCACCCTCCATTGCGTGTCGGAATTTATCCGCCAAACCTTGATTGGGCGCGGCTTTCCGCCGGAAAAACTGGTGACGTTGCCTTTGGGGATTGTGGTGCCGCCGCTTGATGCCACCCGCCCCACCCCGCCGCCACTGGAAAAAAACTATATTTTTACCGCCGGTCGGATGGTGGAGAAAAAAGGATTCTCCAGTTTATTAAAAGCCCTCGCCCTTATGCCCCCCGCCACAAAATTGGTCATTGCCGGTGATGGGGAATTAAAAACCGCATTGCACAGAGAGGCTCAGACCCTCGGTCTGGCAAACCAGGTCAAATGGGTGGGCTGGCAGTCGCCCGACCAAATTCGCATCTGGCTTCATCACGCGGCGGCGGTGGCGGTGCCGTCCGAGACCAGCCAAAACGGTGATGCCGAGGGCTTGCCGAGTTTCCTGCTCGAAGCCATGGCATCGGCGCGGCCGGTGGTCGGCACGCGCCATGCCGGTATCCCCGAAGCCCTTCGCCATGAGCAAAACGGCCTGTTGGTGGCCGAGCGCGATCCGGCCGGCCTTGCCGCCGCTCTGTCATTTATGCTCGCCCATCCCGAACCGGCCTTGGCCTTAGGCCGCGCCGCCCGTACCACCGTCGAACAAAATTTTAACGCCGCCACCCAATCGCAAAAATTTGAAAATTTGCTCCAGAATGTTATGGCGAGGGGAAGTCTAACTCATTGAAAATATTAGATATTAATTTTGGATCAGACTCTTAATAAAAAAACAGCTTGAATTTTTTCGAGTAATGCTCAAAATGAGTATAAGGGGATGAGGGATACGAGCAAGCCCATTGGCGATGTCCTTCTTAGGTTTTGACTGGTTTTTCCCAGTCTGGTTTTTCCCAGTATGGGGTTCATGATGAGTTTTCCAATGCCACGTGCCGATGTCGCACCGCGCCCAGCCCAATTGCCCCAGGCTAAACTGAGCGGTGCCGCCCTGCGCCTGGTCGATCCTTGGGGGGCGGCGATTCCTGACCTGGAATGGAAAGTTTTTGCCGATGACATTGCCGCCATAACCCAGCTTAAAAAGCAAAAAAACGCGATTATTCTTGCCCATAATTACCAAACGCCGGAAATTTTTCACGGTGTGGCCGATATTGTCGGGGATTCGCTGACCTTGGCGCGGGCGGCGGCGGAGGTCAAAGCCGAGCGCATCGTGATGGCTGGGGTGCATTTTATGGCCGAGACCGCCAAAATTCTCAATCCCACCAAAAAAGTTTTGATCCCCGATTTGCGGGCGGGCTGTTCCTTGGCCGAATCGATCACGGTCGCGGATATGCGTTTGCTGCGGCAAAAATATCCCGGCGTGCCGATTGTCACCTATGTCAATACCAGCGCGGCGATCAAGGCCGAATCGGATATTTGCTGCACCTCGGCCAATGCCAAAAAAATCGTCGAATCGTTGGGGGTCGCCCAAGTCATCATGGTACCCGACGAATATTTGGCGCAAAATGTCGCCCGCGAGACCAAAGTCAAGATCATCGCCTGGCGCGGCCATTGCGAAGTGCATGAACGTTTTACCGCCAGCGAAATCACCGATTTGCGCCACAGCCACGCCGGCTTGGTCGTGCTGGCGCATCCCGAATGCCCGCCCGATGTGGTGATGGCGTCAGATTTTGCCGGCTCGACCGCCGCCATGATCGATTATGTCGAACAAAAGCAACCGGCGCGGGTGGTGCTGCTTACGGAATGCTCGATGAGCGACAATGTCGCCCTCGCCGCCGCGCAGCGCGGGCAAGCAACCGAATTTATCCGCCCCTGTAATTTATGCCCGCACATGAAACGGATCAGTTTGGCTGGGATTCGCACCTGTTTGGAGCGCGACCTATATGAAGTGACGGTCGCCGCCGAGTTATTGGCTCCGGCGCGGCAGGCCATTGACCGCATGTTGGCGGCGTGAGGAGGGGGTGACCTTCCTTAAGGAAGGTCAGAATAAGTCGTACTGACCCCCCCTTCCTGCTTAGGAAGGGGGGGAAAGCGACGCTTAGGGCGAAGCCCTTAGCGGAGCTAGGGGGGGTTGGTGAGATTGAAAATCTATTTAGAATCAATGCCCTGCACCAACCCCCCCAAGAAAAGCTATG
>JASGCR010000280.1 GCA_030054015.1 Candidatus Symbiobacter sp.
AAGGGCTTCGCCCTAAGCGGAGCTTTCCCCCCCTTCCTAAGCAGGAAGGGGGGGTAAACAAATTTTCGACTTATTCACACCTTCCCTAAGCAGGAAGGGGGTCAGAGATTTTTCCGGCATTAACCACCCCTCCCCTAACGCAATCCATTCCATTGCGAAATATCCTCAGGCTTTAAGCCGCCGACCCGCGCGTGAATCCGCGCCCCGTTGCTCATGGCGAGCATAAACACGATTTCGTCGGATTGCGGCGAGCCGGGCACCCGCATCTCGAACGCATCAAAATGGCTGCGGACATAACTGGCATTGATATGGGTGAGCGGAATGTCCAAACTGGCCCCCGCCGGTGCGACTTTTTTGGTCGAGGGGACAATCGCCAGGGCATTGCCAGGTTGACCGGTCGTGACCTGAGACGCGGTGCCTTGGAGATAGGCGGCGCGGTCTCCCGTCCAGCCGAGCAGTTCCCGCATGGCATAACCGCCCGGCACATGCCAGACCGCGCCATGTTCCAACTCGCCGCCGCCGCCAATCAAGGCCCCCTTGCCGTAACTGGTAATGGCATCGGGGGCGAGCCGCATCTCGGCCAGTAATTGCCGCGCCAGCGACAGTCCGAGTCCGTTCAGTTCCGCCATATAATCCATTAAATTGGCTTCATACCGCTTGGCAAAGGGATTGCGCAGCACGGCGGCAATGGCACCACGGCGAAGCGGCACCGGCGGCGGCGGGCCAAATTCATGGAAAATATCTTCGATGCTGGTTAATCTGCGGCGAATGTCAATCATGGCAATGACCCAAACTGCGATTGGCAAAAAATATAGGCCTGGTGGATAAGGCCGCGTTGTTGATATTCATACCCTTTTGCCAGCCCCGCTTCAATGGCTTGTTGCACAATATGGTTTGGCAGGGGGGGAACCTCGCGGGTCACCAAGCGGTCACCCAAATCCGAATCATCTTTCACCTGGTTGGCTGGGGCGCGGATAATCGCCGCATGGTCGCAATTCACCGCATTGGCGATCATGGTCGCGGCGGCATCGGCGGCGGCGGCGGTGGCCGCCAAAACCGTGACGCTATCGGCAATCCCCAGCGAGAAACTCCGCCCGCGCCAGCCACTCGTGGCGATGCCGCGGATGGGGGATGCGGCGGTGATGGTTATTGTCCCGTCAAGTTTCAATTCCCCCCTTATTTGCGCCGCATCAAGTTTTGCCAGGTCGCTGTAAATGCCAATCCGCGCGGTTTGATCGGGTTGGTTGAATCCTATCGCAATATCGCCGCCATTATTGATGAGGATTTTGGCAATCGCCGGATGGGTGTAAAAGGGCAATAATTCCTCGGCGACCGCGCCCGCCACCGCCGCCATCGGGGTGATAAATTGCGCCGCCGCATAAGGCAAGCAGGCCGCCGCCATCCGCCGCGCAATCGGGCTTTGCAATATCGGGGTTTCGGGGGTTATGGGTCGCCTCAAGGCGGCAAGTTCCAGCACCAATTCGGCGAGGATGGTTTGAAATCGCTGCCAGGCCGCCTGGTGCGCGGTTGCAATGGCGGCGGCATTACCGCTCGCCTGGATAATAAGGTCGATGGGGCCGTGGGCAAAATGCACGCGATCCGCATCGATTTGGCTGTAGGTCGCGGTGGTTGGGGGCATTTTTTCGCCGAATTTTTTGGGTTTTAACCAATCAAAGGCGTGGCCTGTAACGGCCAGGGATTGCCGCCAGCCATCGCCCGCATCCGCCGCGATTTGGGTGCGCCATCATCATGCCAAGCCCCGTATTGCATCGCCTGATCCAGGGTACGAATCTGATCTGCATGACCACCGAGATCAAGATAATCGCCAAGCCGCATGGTAAATTCAATCGGCGCAACAATCGCCGGGGTGGGGACCATGCCAAAACTATTATCCGGCATCCGCGCCACATCGACCATGAGGGTAATGCCGCCGCCCGGCCAGACATAGGCCGGCGCGCCGCCACAGGTCACATTGACCAAAGCACGTTTAATATATTGCGTCAGTTTCACTGGGTTATTGGTGGCTCCCGCCCGCAGACTCCCCCCGGCACCGCCGACAAACAAGACCGTCGCCAAAGAAGCCTCGCAATTTTCGCCAATCCGCGCTACCACTTGTTGCACTTCGGGCGGCATATCGCCGCGTTGCGGCACCAGATTTTCATCCAAGATAAACCATTCCGCATGTTCGCCGGTGGTTGAGGTCATGAGCAAACGCATCCCCGGCCAGGCTTGTTTGGCATTCCAGCCCTCGATCAAACTGAGCGGATCGGCAATATCGGTACCGCCCCAGCCCGTCCCCGGATTGGCGACCTGGAAATACCGCCCTGGCGTTGACCGCCGCCCGCGAATGCGGATGCCCGACGGTTTCATATCGAGGCAACAGCCCGCCTGGTGTTCGGTCAATATGCCGGTAATGTGATCATCCACCACCACCACTTCATCGGCGATGGTTTGGAATTGCTTGGCGAAAATACCAATCGTGGCCGAGCCACAACCCACCCGCATCCTCTGTTCCGGCACGCCATTGACAATCGGGGCTTTGCCCGCCTGGAGGATTAACTCCGCGCCGCCCTCAATCGCCACCGCCACGGCCTGTTTATTGCCGAGATTCTGCATGAGATCAACCGTGGCGCGGCCTTCCTTTTTGCTGCCGCCGGTCAAATGATGCACCCCACCCAGCGACAGCATTTGCGAGCCATATTCCGCCGTGGTGACGTGGCCGACTTTCTCCCCCTGGTAAGTAATCGCGGCCTGTTCCGGGCCAAGATAGCGATCCGTATCGATTTTGACGCGAAAGCTGCAATAACTGAAAATCCCCTCGGTCACCACGGTCACCATATCAATGTCTTTTTGGCGGCTTTGGACAATGAACGGGGCCGGTTTGTAATCGGGATAGGTGGTCGAGCTGCCTATGCCAGTGACAAAAACTTCTTGGTTGGTATAAGGCGGGTTGCGGGCGGGTTGGTTGTCATCGCTTGCGGCGATAAATGGCATCGGGTTATCGGTTATGGCCGCGTCACTGTTGCCGCCGCGATGCAAAAACAGCACCGCATCCATCCGCACCAATTTGCCCGCCTGGTTGCCATAGCGATCACAGGCTCCGGTTTTGCCTTCGCTGATGCGGCACAAAACCGGACAGGCATTGCATTCGATTTTGTCGGTTTTTTCGGTTTTTTCGGCGGCGGCTTGTGCGGTCATGAGGCGTTTCCTTGGGTTTTGGTGGGTATTTTAATATACCCCGTTTCCTAAAGAATTCCGATTATGACCCCCCCTTCCTGCTTAGGAAGGGGGGGAAAGCGACGCTTAGGGCGAAG
>JASGCR010000281.1 GCA_030054015.1 Candidatus Symbiobacter sp.
TTTTCTATCCCCCCCTTCCTAAGCAGGAAGGGGGGGTCATAAAGCTGAAATCATTCGGAAACGGAGTATAACAATATTTTGCCCGGTGTAATTTTACCAGGCTTAAATTATCCAGGCTTAAAACGGCAGGGTTACGGGTTGAATGAGTTGTGGATTTTGCGATGATGGGCAAAAGGGGGATAAGCGTGACACCTGAAAAAACCCCGCGCAAACCCAGAAAACCCAAAGCCCCCAAGGCGGCGGAGGCGGTGCCAGGACCGGCTGTGACCAAGTCGGATCATGCCGCGAAACTCTTGGCCTGGTTCGACCAGGAAGGCCGCAAATTGCCCTGGCGTAACCAGGCCGGGCGTAACCAGGCCGGGCCTAAGGACGGGCGGCATCCCGATCCCTATCATGTATTTTTATCTGAAATAATGTTGCAACAAACCACGGTGGCGACGGTTATTCCTTATTTTAATGATTTTATTGATAAATTTCCGACTTTGGCTGCCCTCGCCGCCGCGCCATTGGAGAAAATATTAACCGCATGGGCGGGGCTGGGCTATTACGCGCGCGCCCGCAATCTGCACAAAGCGGCGCGTCATGTGATCGAGCTTTATGGCGGAAAATGGCCGGAGTCGGAGGAAAAATTACGCACCCTGCCCGGCATTGGGCCTTATACCGCCGCCGCCATCGCCGCGATTGCGTTTGACCAACCGGCGGTGGTGGTGGATGGCAATGTTGAACGAGTGATTTCCCGCATTTTCGCGGTCGCGGATGACAGCAAATCCCCCGCGGTCAAGAAGAAAATCTACCAACTGGCCGCAAGTTTAACCCCGCCAGAGCGGGCCGGCGATTACGCCCAGGCCATGATGGATTTGGGGGCGAGTTATTGCAGCCCGCGCCAGCCTTTATGCGGTTTATGCCCGATTTTCCGCCATTGCGATGCCTATCTTTTGGGCCAGCCCGAAGATTTTCCCGCCAAAAAGCCCAAATTGGCGAAACCGGTGCGGTTTGCGGTCGCTTATTGGTTGCGGCGCGGCGATGGCACGATCTTGCTCAGGCGGCGGGTGGAAAAGGGCTTGTTGGGCGGCATGATGGAATTGCCTTGTACCCATTTCAAAGATGACGAGGCCTCCGGCTTCGATCTCGCCGCCGCCCGCGCCGCCGCCCCCCTCACCACCGCCAAATGGCGGCGATTGGATGGGCGGGTGGTGCATGTTTTTACCCATTTTCGCTTGGAAATCATCGTTTTGGCAGCCGAGGTGCGGCTGGCCGATGGCAATTTGGGACAATGGATCAAGCCGGAAAATTTTGCCGAGATCGCCCTGCCGACTCTGTTCCGCAAAATCGCCAGCCACGCCTTGAAACAGGGGGCTTGAGGGGAGGGATTTAGGATTCGGAGGGAACCGTAACGATTGTGATGGTTGACATTTGGAAAATTTACGTTTGCATTTAAAAAAAGGATTTTACGATTGCATTTAAAAAAAAGATGGCGTAAATTTTATCGGAAATGAAAAAATATTTAAAAATTTGATTTCTTTGTGCGTGAAATATGTGTTAATGATTTAATGAGACGATGAGTTAGACGATAGGTCAAGGATACGATCATGACAATAGCAATGACATCGACAATGACATCGCCAATGGCAATGACATATCCTGGGAATCGCACCGCCGCCAAAAACCGGTCGGGGCCTTATGTCAAACGCTCAGTCTATGCTCCGATGACCGATGATGAACGGCGTTTTCGTGAATCGGTGATGCGACCGAGTGAGCCGACGGAAATTGTCTTGCGTGAATTTACGGCTTATCTAAAGTCAAAAGTAACTGAGGAATAATCATCCGCGTTGATGCCAAGAGATCAAAATGCTGATAACGAAATTAAATCTTGGCTTTCAAGGCGTCTGCAGATTTTTGCCACTCGATTCCGACATGGATCGTGAATTTTTTAAATGTGGCAACACTTATCTTGATCATCTGTTACGCGATCATGATTGCGAGAACACAACGAATTTAAAAATTTACGTCGCTTTGCTTGATAATCACGTCATCGGTTATTATGCGATTGGGGCGCAATCACGATTTATTAACCCTAATGCCCGTTCTTCACAAACCTTGAAAAAGGTTGATTTTGGGGTCGTGTTCATTCACGGCATTGCGGTGCGTCATGATTATCGCAAGAAAGGCATCGGGAAGGCCCTTATGTATCATTGCTTTGAAACCTCGTTAGAAATATCGAAAATGCTGGGGGTTGAGGCCTTGTGTTTGGAAGCGATTGATGATGAGTTGGTCAAATATTACATTAACCGTAATTTTTTGCGCAATGCCGCCTATCGCAAAAGCAAACATCATGGCATTGAGATGTTTATACCCATCAATACGATAAAGGTCATTGTCGCGCGGGCCTATCGCCAAGCCACACAACCAGAAATGGTTCCGGCCTGATCTCATGCCTCGATGGATTGGTTAAAGATCATCCATCACTCCACCACCCGCCTGGAATGCAAAGCGGCGGCGAGGGTGCCATCATCCAAATAATCCAACTCGCCCCCCATGGGCAGGCCCTGGGCCAGGCGGGTGATTTTCAATGCCGCCGCGCCGCTTCTGGTCGCGCTTTGGGCATTGGCGTGGCTATCTTGCAATAAATCGGCCAAATAATGGGCGGTGGTTTGCCCTTCGACGGTGGCGTTCAATGCCAAAATCACTTCGCGCGGCGGCGGGAACGCCGCGGATAAAGAAGGCGGCGGGAACGCCGCGGATAAAGAAGGCGGTGGTTGTTCATCGGGCGGCGTGTCGCGTACCCGCGATAACAGCGAGTCAATCGCCAATTGCTCCGGCCCCAGGCCATCGAGCGCGGACAAAGTCCCCCCCAACACATGATACAAACCGCGATAGGCCCCGCCGCGTTCCATCGCCCACACATCGCCAATCTGCGCGACCACGCAGATGAGACCACGATCGCGGCCGGGATCGCGGCATATGCTGCATATGTCGCTGCTGTCGAGGCTGTGGCAAATGCGGCAGCTTTGCACGGAATGCGCCGCCTCAACCAATGCCTCGGCCAGGGGCAGCATCAGCCCATCGCGCCTTCGCAGCAAGTGCAAGGCCACCCGCCGCGCCGAACGCGGCCCCAGGCCTGGCAGCCGCGCCAATAACCCTAATAATCTTTCAATTTCAATCCCGCCGGTCGGTAGGTTCGAGGTCACCATTTTATTGCAGCCCTAAAGCCCCTCTGTCATTATTCAATCCCTAAGGAAGGTCTGATTAAGTCCTAAAAAAAGCGTCATTACCCGCAGATTTTTGCCGCGAAGCGGCATAAATCTGTCGGGT
>JASGCR010000282.1 GCA_030054015.1 Candidatus Symbiobacter sp.
GACCGATTTATGCCGCTTCGCGGCAAAAATCTGCGGGTAATGACGCTCTCTTTTTCGCCGCTCTTTGGTTAGCGCGACCGGAAACGGCAGCACTTGCCGCTTATTTACCCCCGCGTGACTTTAATTCGCTCCTGATGGCGGTCTCAAGCGAGGTTTTGCAGGTTTCGTACTTAATCATATTGCCGATTTTCTTAATCCCGCAAGTTTCCTTGACCAGGGCGGCAATCACGGTGGGGTTTTGCAATTCCGTGCTCGCCAATGCCGCGATTTTCGACTTGGTCGCTGCATCCGCCGCAAAGCTTGGCACCGCCATGACATGTCCCGTGACCAAAGCCGCCCAAAACATGTATCTCAAATACCGAACCATGATGAAATTCCGTGTCCCCAAGATATTCGTATCCGGCACCCATGCTACCCCAAATGCCGCACATCGGTCAAATGTCCGGTGACGGCAGCTGCCGCCGCCATTTCGGGGCTGACCAGGTGGGTGCGCCCGCCGCGGCCTTGGCGACCCTCGAAATTGCGGTTCGAGGTCGAGGCGCAACGCTCAGACGGCTCCAAACGATCCGCATTCATCGCCAAACACATCGAACAGCCCGGGTCACGCCATTCAAATCCCGCGGTGCGGAAAATCTGGTCTAACCCCTCGGACTCCGCTTGTTGTTTGACCAGGCCAGAGCCTGGCACCACCATGGCCACCACGCCATGGGCGACTTTGCGTCCCTCGGCGATTTTGGCGGCGGCGCGTAAATCCTCGATGCGCCCGTTGGTGCAGGAACCGATAAATACTTTATTCACAGCCAAGCTATCCAGCCGCATCCCTGGCGTCAACCCCATATAAGCCAAGGCGCGTTTGACCGATTCGCGTTGGTTTTCGTCGGCAATCGCTGTCGGATCGGGAACGATGCCGGTGATGGGCAAGACATCTTGGGGGGAAGTCCCCCAACTGACTTGCGGGATCAGGGCGGCGGCATTGATCGTGACCTCGCGGTCGAAATGCGCCCCGTCATCGGTGGGCAGGCTTTGCCACCAGGCCATGGCTTTTTCCCAATTTTCGCCGGTGGGAGCCATCGGACGGCCTTTTAGATAGGCATAAGTCACAGCATCGGGGGCAATTAATCCCGCCCGCGCCCCGGCCTCAATCGACATATTACAAATCGTCATCCGCCCCTCCATCGACAAAGCGCGAATGGCGGCCCCGCTATATTCAATCACATGGCCGGTGCCACCGGCGGTGCCGATCTGGGCAATGATTGCCAAAATAAGGTCTTTGGCGGTAACCCCTGGCGGCAAATCCCCGACCACATTAATCCGCATGTTTTTTGACGGGGCGGCAATCAAGCTTTGGGTGGCCAGCACATGTTCAACCTCCGACGTGCCAATGCCAAACGCCAACGCGCCAAACGCCCCATGGGTGGCGGTGTGGGAATCGCCGCACACAATCGTCATGCCCGGCAAAGTCAGGCCTTGTTCCGGGCCGATAATATGGACGATGCCTTGGCGCGGGTCGGTCATGTCAAAATAAGTCACGCCAAAATCACGGGCATTTTGTTCCAAAGTTTCGACCTGGATTTTGGATTCGGGGTCGCTGATGCCTTGGTCGCGGTTTTGGGTGGGTACATTGTGATCGGCGACGGCCAGGGTGGCATCGGGGCGGCGTACCTGGCGTCCGGCCAGGCGCAAACCCTCGAAAGCCTGGGGGCTAGTGACTTCGTGAACCAAATGGCGGTCAATATAAATTAAAAAAGAACCATCCGACCGTTGTTCAATCAGATGTTTCGCCCATATTTTGTCGTATAACGTTTGCGGGCGGGTTGCGTTTGAAGAATTACTCACCATCATTCATTCCTTACTGCTCAGTCAAAGGCAAGGGAGAGTATAACATGTTTGACATGCGGATTGGCAACAAGATAACGAATGACACATCTTTTAGGGGGAGTCTGAATAAATCTTTGGCAAAAGAGACTCGCATTTGCGAGCGGTTGCATCGCAACCGCGAAGCAATCCAGAAAAATCTGCAATTTCAAGATGCTACTGGATTGCTTCGCTTCGCTCGCAAATGCGTGCTTTTTTTGGCAAAAACGGGACTTACTCAGACCTTCCTTAAGGAAAGTCTGAATCAGTACCCTTTTGCCAAAAGAGACGCGCATTTGCGAGCGGTTGCATCGCAACCGCGAAGCAATCCAGAAAAATCGAGCAATTTCAGGATTTTACTGGATTGCTTCGCGGGCGTAAACGCCCGCTCGCAAATGCCATTTCTTTTGTTTCTGGGACTTACTCCGACCTTCCTAAAAAAATTTGCCGCCATGACGTGCCTGGCGATGGGTTTTGCCGTGTCAATGGCGGCGGCGGCGGCGGCGGCGGCATTGCCCTTGCGGATTGCCGCCGCCTCGTCGCTGCGTCCGCTCGAAGCCGAATTGCGTGCCGCCTGGCGCCAAGAACAACACCGGCTGCATCCGGCAGCCCAATCCGATGCCGCCCCCGCCAGGCAAGAAAAATCTACGCCCGAACTTGATTTTATCTATGGCGCGACGGGCAGCCTGGCCATCCAAATCATCAATGGCGCACCATTTGATGTGCTGATGGCCGCCGATGCCGAAACCCCGCGGCAACTCATCGCCGCCCATCTCGCTGATCCCACCAGCCTGACGCAATATGCCTATGGTCGGTTGGTGTTGCTGGCCGCCAAAATGGTGGCCCGCCCGTCCGAGCAAAGTTTGCGCCAGGGGGAGTTCACCCGCTTGGCGGTGGCCGATCCCACCACCGCGCCTTATGGCCGGGCGGCGTTAGAGGTGATTGGCTTCCTTAAACTGGAGGCGCAACTCAAGCCGAAAATTGTGGTGGCGGGGTCGATTGCCAAAGTCTATGATTTGGTCGTGAGTCAAAATGCCGATCTTGGTTTTGTCGCTTTGTCCGAGGTGTTGGCGCGGCGGCAACCCAGCCCAGGCCAGCGCGCCGCCCGCACGACCGAGAGACCTCCGGCGCGGTTGGTGGGGGTGAGCAATCAAGAGTCCCCGCTTTTGCCCGCCAATGCCTGGTTGGTGCCGGAATCTTATCACCGCCCCATCCGCCATGATGCGGTGGCGATTCTGCAGCCCGTGCCGCATCCGCTCGCCAAGCCTTGGGTGCAATTTTTGCGCTCGGCTGCCGCGCAGGCGGTCTTTGCGCAATATGGCTATCGCCTGCCCTGAGGGAGGGGCTGATTAAGCCGAGAAACGCTAGTGACCCCCCCCTTCCTAAGGAAGGTCTGAATAAGGCGAAAATTTATTTACCCCCCCTTCTTTAGAAGGGGGGGATAGAAAAGCTTGGCGA
>JASGCR010000283.1 GCA_030054015.1 Candidatus Symbiobacter sp.
CCCCCCTTCCTAATCAGGAAGGGGGGGTCTAACATACTGAAATTATTAGATATTACTTTTTGATCAGGCTCTTAAAGATGATCGTACGAAGGAGAGAAAAAAATGTCCCACCATCCCAACCGAGAAAATTTTTTAAGCCAAATTTTGGCGGAAATGCCCTTTACCGGTTGGAGCGAGGCGACAATTGCCGCCGCCGCTCAGAATTTGGCCGCCGAGCGGGTGACATTTGACCGCTTATTTCCGGGCGAGCTGGCCGATGTGATGGGGTATTGGTCGCACCAGCTTGACCAGGCCATGACGGCGCAATTACAGCAACAGATCGCCGAGGCGGCCAGCCAAAATCCGCCGCGACCCTTGGGGGTGAGCGGGAAAATCCGTTTGGCGGTTAAAATCCGGCTTGAGCTGATGCAGGATCATCGCCAGGCGGCCCGAATCGGGCTGGCGAAATTGGGTTTTGCGCCGCCTAAGTTGCTCCCAGGCGGATTAGCGGCAAAGCTTGCCTGGGACAGCATTGATGCCATCTGGCACAGCATCGGTGACAGCAGCAGCGATTTTAATTGGTACAGCAAACGCGCCACGCTTTTCGCGGTTTATGTCGCCACCGCCCTGGTCTGGCTCGATGACGCAACCGAAGGACAACAAGAAACCTGGCAATTTTTGGAGCGTCGGCTGGGGGATGTGGCGGCGTTCCATCACAGGCGGCAAAAATTGCAAACCACCCTCACGCGCGGCCTGGCTCAGATTTTCTCGCATCGGGTGACATGTCCCATTTTGCGGCCGGGCATCTTGCCGCCTTTGCCATAAAGATGCAGTTTGGCCAGGGGGTGCTTGAGCCAATGCGGCCAGTGATCCAGGTCATCGCCCAAAAGATTTTGCATAATGATTTGGCTGTTCGACGCGTCATATCCCGCCGGATAGAGAATATCCACGCCGCCCAACGGCAAGCCGCTCACCGCCCGCACGGTTTGTTCAAATTGGCTGGTGAGACAAAAATCCAGGCTCCAATGGCCGGAATTATGCGGGCGCGGGGCCAATTCATTGACCAGGATGGTTCCCGCCTGGGTCAAAAACATTTCGACCGCCAAAATGCCCACCAAATCCAATTTTTCGGCCAGGGTTTGGGCAATATGTTGGGCCTGGTCTTGCAAAGCGGGCGGCGCCAATTCCGGGCGGATGGGGACAATGGTTTCCGCCAAGACATGGTTGCGGTGGCGGTTTTCGGCCATCGGGTAAGCCTGGCATTCGCCCGCCGCGTTGCGGGCGATCATCACCGAAGCCTCGGCGGCGAAATTTTCGACGGCCTCGGCAATAAGCGGCGGCAAACTGCCCTCAAATTCCGGACGACCGCCGATATATTTTGCCAATTCTTGCCAGGATCTTTCGGCCTCATCGTCCGGACAGGCGGCGGGTATTTTGACCTGCCCTTTCCCGTCATAGCCCATTTGACAGGTTTTGAGGATAATATCTTGCCCGATCCATTCTTGGCGCAAGGCTTGGAGTTGAGCAAATAAAGTGATGCCGCGCCATTTGACCGTGTCAATCCCACATTCATTGATGAAATTTTTTTCCAAGGCCCGATGTTGGGTGATGGCCAGGGTCTCTGGCGACGGATAAACCGGCTTTAAGGCGGCGAGGAATCGCACGCTCGCCAGGGGAATATTCTCGAACTCATAAGTGATCACATCGACCGACGCGGCAAACGATGCCAAGGCCACCTGGTCGTCATAATCGGCCAGGGTCACAATCGGCGTCACCTGCGCCGCCGGGCTATCGACATCCGGCGTGAAAATATGGCATTTAACCCCCAGCGGGGCCGCCGCCAAAGCCATCATGCGCCCCAATTGGCCGCCGCCCAAAATTCCCAGTCTGATCATAAAATTTGTCCCGTTTCAGCCCAGATTTTCGGCAAGGTTTGGGGAGGGCTGTAATGCCACCGCGTCGCTTTGATTTTGGCGATAATCCGCCAATTTCGCCGCCAAATCGGGATCGTTTAAGGCCAGCATCGCCACCGCAAACAATGCGGCATTGATCGCTCCCGCTTTGCCAATCGCAAAGGTCGCCACCGGTATGCCAGCCGGCATTTGCACAATCGAATAGAGACTGTCCAATCCCCGCATGGCTTCGGATTGGATCGGCACCCCCAGCACCGGAATGCGGGTCAGGGCCGCCACCATGCCCGGCAAATGCGCCGCCCCGCCCGCGCCGGCAATAATCGCTTGATAGCCCTGGGCTTCGGCGGATTGGGCAAATTCATACAGGCGATGCGGCGTACGATGGGCCGAGACAATGAGACAGGTCACGTCAAGCGCAAATCTTTCCAGCATCTCTACTGCCTGGCACATGGTGGGCATATCGGATTGGCTGCCCATAATCACGGCAATTTTTGGCATATTTTAAGTTTCCATCTTAAGATAAGTCCGGTTTTTTCGACCGTCCTACCGTATCATCTTACCATATATAGATGTCATTTCCGACCAGGAAGGTCTGCAGAATCCTTTTTTTTAACCGAAAGGGTTGAGGTCAGAGAAAAAGCGGTATAAAGTCGCAGCTGGGGTTGGGTCTAACCGACTTTGTTTGTGCATCATGGTTTGCCTGGCATTTTTTTGCGGGGGCCATAGGCGTTAATTTCTTTTGGGAGAAGATGATGAAAAATCCGCTTGAATCTTTGCAATGGACGTTTGTGATCGGGGTGGGGCTGGCCGTCCTCCTCGCCTTGTTGCTTAACAGCGACGTGTTGGCCAGCCCGGCTTATGCCGAGGGTATTCTGCGCTTTGCCCATGTGTGGTGTGGCATATTGTGGATTGGTTTGTTGTACTATTTCAATTTTGTCCAAATCCCCAACATGCCGAACATCCCCGCCGAACAAAAACCCGCCATCAGCAAAGTCATTGCTCCGGCGGCCTTGTTCTATTTCCGTTGGGCCGCGATGGGTACGATCATTATTGGCATTTTGCTCGCGCTGCATAGCGGTTGGCTGCTCGATGCCATAACCCTTAGCAATGGCCGCGCCACGATTGGCCTTGGCATGTATCTCGGCACGATTATGTGGTTCAATGTCTGGTTCGTGATCTGGCCGAATCAAAAACGCGCCTTGGGCCTGGTTGAGGCCAGCGATGATGCCAAGAAAAAATCCGCCCGCCTGGCGATGATTTTCTCGCGCACCAATACGGCTTTGTCGGTGCCGATGCTGTACGGCATGATTGTCGGCGCCTCCCACGCGGGCGCGTCGCTTTAGGGCGGCAGCATAATCTCTGACCTCCCCTTCCCGTAGGGAGGGGAGGATAGTCGAGCTTAGCTGCGAAGCAG